>JAJXZC010000621.1 GCA_021780275.1 Pseudomonadota bacterium | reverse complement strand
GCTCGAAGCGTTTGAGGAATCGGATGAAGGCATGCGAACGTCGCCGCGGTATGCGCAATCGGCGGCTGGCGGTTAAAATAACATAGAATCTTAGCGGGCGCTGGTAGCGCCTGCCTCTTGCATTTTCCGCACATGAGCGAACGTCTTCCACTGGTGGCAATCGTCGGCCGGCCCAATGTCGGCAAATCGACGCTGTTCAATCGCCTGGTCGGCCGCCGCCGCTCGATCGTAACCGACGAGCCCGGCATCACCCGCGATCGCATATACGGCGTCGTGCGCTGGCGCGACCGCTCCTTCGACGTCGTCGACACCGGCGGCCTGATCCCCGACGAGCGCGCCGGCATTCCCGCCGAGATTTTCCGCCAGGCTGAGGTCGCTCTGTCCCAGGCCGACTCGATCGTCCTGGTCGTCGACAGCCGCGCCGGACTCACTCCGCTCGACGCCGAACTGGCCCGCCGCCTCCGCGTCTTCGGCAAGCCAATCGTCGTCGCCGCCAACAAGGTCGATTCCGTCGGCCGCACATCACTGGCTTCCGCCTTCTACGAATTGGGCGACCAGGTCTTCCCGATCTCCGCCGAACACGGCCTTGGCGTCGACGACCTGCTCGACCACCTCACCCGCCAATTCCCCGAAACACCGGCCGAGGAGCCGTCTTCCGCCATCCAAATCGCCATTATCGGCCGGCCCAACGTCGGAAAATCGACGCTGCTCAACCGCCTGGTCGGTGGCGAGCGCTCGATCGTGGCGTCCGAGCCCGGCACCACCCGCGATGCCGTCGATACGGTCGTTGAGCGCGACGGCCGCTCCTATCTTTTCGTCGATACCGCGGGCATCCGCCGCAAAGCACTGACCAAGCTCGCCGCCGAAAAGCTGAGCGTCATGATGGCCCGCCGCCATTTGGAGCGAGCGGACATGGCGATTCTGGTTGTCGATGCCTCGCTCGGCGTCACCGCGCAGGACGCCTCGATCGCCAGCTACGCCGACCAGGCCGGCCGCTCCCTCATCGTCGTCATGAACAAATGGGATCTCGCGCTCGAACATGCGCGCGAACAGGAGAAGACAAAAAAACTCAGTCCCGCCGAACTGCAAACCGAATACGAAAAGCTCGTGCGCGAGCGACTCGGTTTCGTCGGGTACGCACCGATGATTTTCCTCTCGGCGCTCAGCGGCCAGGGCGTCGAAGTCCTCTTCGAGCACATCGATCGCGTCGCCAACGCGCGCCGTCTCCGCATTCCCACCGCCGAGCTGAATCGCTGGCTGGCCGAAACCGATATTACCCGCTCGAGCGCTCCCGCGGCGCAGGCTCCTGAAGTCCTCTATCTCACCCAGGCATCCACCGATCCGCCCACCTTCGTGCTCTTCACGCGCGGCGCTCGCCGCATCCATTTCAGCTTCGAACGTTTCCTGCAGAATCGCCTGCGCGAACGCTTCGATTTCACCGGCACGCCCATCCGGTTCATCATCCGCGCCCGCACCCAAAAGCCCCGACGCGCTCGCGCCAGTTGACACAGCGCGCCGTCGGAATACGATAATGTTCGAGCGATGACGGAAAACCTCTTTCCACCGGATGAACCGGCGGCCGGGGCCGCCGAGGCTGCCGCCACTTCCTCCCCCGACGAGCGCGTGTATCGCATCGGCGAAGTCTGCCGCCTCACTGGAACCAAAGCCTTCGTGTTGCGCTATTGGGAAACCGAATTCCCCATGCTCGCCCCGCACAAGAGTCCCAAGGGCCATCGCCTCTATCGCCGCGAGGATGTCGACATGGTGTTCGAGATCAAGCGGCTGCTCTACGAGCAGGGATTCACCATCGCCGGAGCGCGCCGCCATCTCGATTCTCACGGCCGTTCAGACGCCGCGCCCGAGCCCGCAGAGGCTCCGGTTCTGCCCGCCGGCTCGTCGGCGGCGCGGAAATTGCTCGTTGATGTCAGCGAGGAGCTGCGCACAATCTTGACGCTTCTCGAAAACGGGTGATAGGCTTGGACTTGCCCGTCAATGCGCGTCGGGACGTGGCGCAGCCTGGTAGCGCGCACGCTTGGGGTGCGTGAGGTCGCTGGTTCAAATCCAGTCGTCCCGACCATTTCTTCCTCGTCCCCAAATTCTTCGCGTGGCCGCTCAGTGAACTGAATGCCTCGAATCCTGCTGACCAACGATGATGGAATCGAATCTCCCGGCCTCGGTGCGCTCGCCGGCGCCCTCACCGATATCGGCGACCTCACCGTCGCCGCACCGTCGGGAGAGCGCAGCGGCGCATCGCATTCGATCAGCGTTCGCCGCCCGGTAGCCTGCGAAGAAGTGGCTCCGGGCCGCTGGAGCATCGACGGAACGCCCGCCGACACCGTGATCATCGCACTGCACAAACTGCTCGACCAGAAACCCGATCTGGTCGTCTCTGGCATCAACCTCGGCGCGAACGTCGGCCAGAATATTCACTATTCGGGAACCGTGGGCGCGGCGCTCGAGGCTACCGTCAATCGCATCCCCGCTTTCGCCCTCTCGATCGCCACGCGCAACGCGCAGTGCGATTGGGCTCCGGCGGCGCGCCTGGGCCGCGAACTGGCTGATCTATTGCTGGAGGAAAAACTTCCCGAAGGAATCCTGTTAAACGTCAACGTGCCGGAATCCTGGAACGGGCGTGTTCGCTTCACCCGCCAGTCGCAGTCCGTCACGCGCAATGTTCTGCGCGAGGAACCCGGCCCGAACGGACCGCTCTACTGGCTGCAGGAAATTCAATTGCTCGACTCGATCGAGCCCGATAGCGACTATGCCGCGCTCCGTGCCGGCGAAGCCACGATCACTCCGCTTTGCGTCCACCGCACCGACGTTGCTTCCCTCAACCATCTCTCGCATCTCGCCGCCGCGATCGAAGGACGCCTCGGCCGCAACGCCCGCTGATCGCCCCGCCCGCCGCGCTCATTTCTCTTTATACGGACGCGCCAACAATTCTTTCGCCCGTTTCACCAATTCTGGATCCCCTGAATTCTTCACGACTGCCTGATAACGATTCACCGCCAGTGCGCGCTCGCCGGCCATGTCGTACATCTCGCCGGCGGCCAGCCGCGCGCTGGCGACCAAATTCTCGTCCGGATTGGGAAGCGTCTCCGCGCTATCGTAAGCGGCAGCCGCGGCACGCCAGTCCTGCTTCGAGCGCAGAAGATTCCCCAGACCCACCGCTGCCGGCCCCGGATCCTGATCGCCGAATTGGCCCTTCTTGCCCAGTTCAATCAACTGCCGATATGCGGCAATCGATTCCGGAAACTTGCCGGCGTCCTTGAGCAATCCTGCCCGCGACAGGCCGAAGATGAAATTGTCAGGAAAAGTATTGGCGAGCCAATCAGTCAACTGAAGGGCCTGATCGTATTGGTGTTCCCGCGCCAAAAAGAGAGCCAGCGTGGTGCGTGCGTCGACGCTGGCTTCCCCATTGCTTTCAGCCGCTTCCCGGATCAGCGCGAGTCCCTTGGATTTGCTGCCGTGTATTGTCACCAGCAACGCGGCCATCTTCACCAGCCAGGGCAAGCTGCCCACGATGTAGTTGTAAATCCCCACGATCAGTTTCGCATCGCTGAAATTTGGATCGATCGCGAGGATACTCTTCGAATCGTCGTAAGCCCCCAGCCCGCTCCGAAGCGACGAGAACCATTCCTTGCTCACCAGCGCCTCTTTCACCGCGCGCAACCCCTGCGTCACGCTTCGGGCGTAGAGCGCGTTCACGTCGTTCGGATTCCTCTTTAGCTGCTTGTTTTCGAGTTCCAGCGCCCGGCTGACGAGTTTCTCCACCCGCGCGATCGCCTGCGGATCCGGCTCCTGTTTCTTCATGTGCACGAACTGGTTGCTCATGTAGAGCTCCGCGTCGAGTTTCCCCTCGCGATGCAGCTCCTGAAACAGCACTCCCTCCAGCAGGTGATTCACTGCGTAGGGATCGCCCGGATGTTTCGCCAGCGACTCCTCGAAATCCTTGATCGCCGGCCCGTACTGCATGTTGTAGAAGTGGATGAATCCTTGCTCGGTCGCCGCGTCTCCCGGCTTCACCTTCATCACGAACCGCTTCTGCTCGGTCTGCGCCGCTTGGCCCGCCGCCGTCAGGCTGGTGAGCGCCATGCCGGCTGCGGCGAGCGCGAACATCACCGTCCACCACAGCCGTCCATGTCGCCGGATGACGTTGCTCGAATCCATCACTGCGCTGCCCCCGATTCCGGGTTTCAATCCCGGGCCTGCTCCACCATTGTCCACCAGCCGCCGCAAACCATTAAACCGCCCTTGGCCCGGCCAGCGCGGTCCGCAACATTTGCTCCTAGCATTACTCATCAGTAAACATGCAAGAACAACCTCAACCCGCTTACCCGCAGCCGGTTAACCACCTTGTTTCGAACGACAAACACCGCTCCGCATCCCCGCCATCGCGGGGATTACTCTATCCTTAAACGGTACTATAACTTAGCTTCCGAGTAATTTTCTTCGCCCACCGAGTGCCCCTTCTCGGCTAGAATGTCGCCGAAGGATTGACCATGCAGAAGTGCCGATATTGTGACAGCGAACTCGGCGAGAACTCCCTCTACTGCTCGAAGTGTCTCGTGCCGATTGCTCTGCCACAGCGACAACGTCGTCCCAGCACATTCTCATTGTTTCTCGGCGTCTCGCTCATTTTCGGCTCGCCCTGCGCTTGGGTGATTGCCGGTCAAATCCGCAGCCATCTCGCGAAGGAACCGGTTTCCCAGACCATCGTTCATGCCGCATCGCTTCCGGCAACCCGGGCCGTCGATCAAGCTCAGGCG
>JAJXZC010000179.1 GCA_021780275.1 Pseudomonadota bacterium | reverse complement strand
AGCCACGCATGGAGAGCCGGATGCGGGGAAACTCGCACGTCCGGTTCGGAGTGGGGGATGAAGAAACCTGCCCGGGCAACGGGGCAAGGCGCTTCATCCCTACTCTACCGGACTGCGTTCCGCCCTCTACCTCTTGATAGGCTCCGCACCGGATGGAGGATGAGCGTGCGGTGGATCGTCGAACGGCCGAGTCCGACCCATTGCTGACCCACAGAGCATTGGCGTCAACGCCTGTTTACTCAGCAAAAGCCGTCATTTGGTCGATGCGTTGAACCGCACCGGGATCGATGGAAGCCATAGAAAATGTGGCATTAAAACAACATTCGGCGACAAATTTCTTAGCCGCTCATTCGGGGATTGGCGAGGATTCTGCCGCTAACATTTTATTCATAAAAGAGGTTTTCCCAAGTGCGCCGTTTTTGTCACCCGCTTTGATGTCTTTGATCCTCATCAAATTGGTATGATCGAAACATTTCGTCGTTTTTCGGGATGTCAGCATGGCTCACTCCATCCGGGAAAGAGCCGCGCGTGGTCCAGCAAATCGCAAATTCCAACGCGCCGGTTGATGGCGCGCCGACGTCTCATGTCGCGACCAACCCTGTTGGCGACGACGCTGGTCTTGGTTGCCTCGCTCTGGTCTTTGCTTTTTCCGGCGCGCCCTTCGACATCGAGCGCGCGCGCCGGGAATTCCTTCTTCCCGGCCAACATGCCGAATTCGACGACCTGCTGCGCATCGCCAAGGCGCATGGTTATAAAGCGGCGCGGCGCAGATCGAGCGTCGAGCGTCTGGCGGCGCTGACCCTTCCTGTCGTTGCGCGGCGAGTCGACGGTTCGTTCTTCGTCATCGGCCGCCGATCGGAGAATGGCGTTCTGGTCGGCGTCGCGGGCGGGCCGCCGGTCGAATGGAGCCTTGAGCAGCTCGAAGAGGAATGGTCCGGCGACGCGCTGCTCATCACCCGTCGCGACCGGCTCGGCGGCGATCTGGTCCGCTTCAGTCTCGCCTGGTTCCTTCCGCTCGTGAAGCGTTTCCGCGCCATTCTCGCGGAAGTGCTGGTGGTTTCGGTCTTCATCCAGCTCATCGCCCTCGTCGCGCCCTTGTTCACCCAGGTGGTCATCGACAAGGTTCTGGTTCATCGCGGCCTCACCACGCTGGAAGTGCTGGTCATCGGCCTGCTCGTCGTCAATGTCGCGGACGTGCTGCTCAACTGGCTGCGAACCTATGCCTTCGCCCATACGACGAGCCGGATGGACGCGATCCTCGGATCGCAGCTGTTTTCCCATCTCGTCGCGCTGCCGATCTCCTATTTCGAAAGCCGCCAGACAGGCCAGACGGTCGCTCGCGTCCGCGAGCTCGAAAACATCCGCCAGTTCATCACCTCCTCCGCCCTGACTCTGGTCATCGACGTGGTGTTCAGCTTCATCTTCCTGGCGGTGATGTTCTGGTACAGCCCGAAATTGACGCTGATCGTGGTCATCTCCATCCCCTGCTACGCGTTGATTTCCATTCTGGTCACGCCAGTGCTGAAAACGCGGGTGCAGGAGAAATTTCTGCGCAACGCCGCCAATCAATCGATGCTGGTCGAGAATCTTACCGGCATCCAGACCATCAAGGCGATGGCGGTTGAACCCCAAGTCAAGCGCCGCTGGGAGGAGCAGCTCGCCGCCTATATCGGCTCGTCGCTCAAGGTTGTGACCCTCGGCGCGGCGGGCTCCCAACTGGTCAGCCTCGTCGGCAAGGCGACCAGCGCGGCGATCCTGTGGTTCGGCGCGCAAGCGGTGATCGACAATTCGCTGACCATCGGCGAATTCGTCGCCTTCAACATGCTGGCGCAGCAGATCAGCGGCCCGGTGCTGCGTCTCGCCCAACTCTGGCAGGACTTCCAGCAGTTCCGGCTGTCGATCGAACGCCTGGGCGACATCATCAATTCGCCGACGGAAAACGCTTATCTCAGCGTCAAGCAGAATCCGCCGCCGATCCGCGGCGACATCAGATTCGACAAGGTCGCCTTCCGTTACCGCCCAGGCGGCCAGGAAATCCTGCATGATCTCTCGCTCGAGATCAAAGCCGGCGAGGTCGTCGGCATTGTCGGGCGCTCGGGTTCGGGCAAATCGACGCTCACCAAATTGCTGCAACGGCTCTATCTGCCCGAACAGGGGCGGATCTTCGTCGATGGAATCGACGTCGCCCTGCTCGATCCGTCCTGGCTGCGCCGGCAGATCGGCGTCGTCTTGCAGGAGAACGTGCTGTTCAACCGGTCGATCCGTGAAAATATCGCGCTCGCCGATCCGTCGCTGCCGATCGAACATGTCATGCGCGCGGCGCAGCTCGCCGGCGCCCATGACTTCATCCTCGAACTTCCGCACGGCTACGACACGATTGTGGAAGAGCGCGGGGCCAATCTCTCCGGCGGACAGCGCCAGCGCATCGCCATCGCCCGCGCGTTGATGACCAATCCGCGCATTCTGATCTTCGACGAGGCGACCTCCGCGCTCGACTACGAGAGCGAGAGGATCATCCAGAACAATATGCGGGCGATCTGCCAGGGGCGCACCGTGCTGATCGTCGCCCACCGGCTTTCGACCGTGCGTCAGGCCGATCGTATCCTGGTCATGGAAAAGGGCCGGCTCGCCGAACAGGGCAGCCACGACGCCCTGATCGACCATGGCGGGCTTTACGCCAATCTCGTCAAACAGGCGGCGGGCTGACATGGTCGAACCCGTTCCGCTCCCCCACAACGATCAGACCCCGCCCCGTCCGAAATCGGCGAAGGACCGGCTTCTGTCGGTGCGCGACAATGTCGTCGCCGTCGCCTTCGGCGCGCGCGACAAATCAACGGAAGCCTTGCGCCTGACGCCGGACGAGCGCGCCTTCCTGCCGGCGGCGCTGGAAGTCGTCGAGACGCCGGCCTCGCCGACCTTGCGCGCCACGGCGCTGGCGATCTGCGGCCTGCTGTCGGCGGCGCTGCTGTGGTCCTGTCTCGCCCATATCGACATGGTCGCGGTCGCGCCGGGCAAAGTCATTCCGCTCGGACAGGTCAAGGTCGTGCAGCCGCTTGAAACCTCGGCCATCCGCGCCATCGATGTCGACGACGGCGACCATGTCGCCAAAGGCCAGGTTCTGGTCGAACTCGACCCGACCGATGTGAAGGCCGACCTCGCCGGCCTGCTCTACGACCGGGGCCAGGCGGCGCTCGACGCCGAGGTGGCGCGGCTGTTGATGACGCGCGACCCGCAAGCCAAGTTCGATGCGCCGGAAGGCGTCGATCCGACGCTTGCCGAAGCCAACCACGCCCAGGCCCTTGCCGAAATCCACAAGCATCTGGCGCAGGTCGCGGGCGCCGAGGCGGAACTGGCGCAAAAGCAGGCGGCGCTCGACGCCAACGCCGCGACCATCGAGCGGGCGCAAAAGACACTGCCGCTGTTGGAGGAAAAGAACTCCGTGGCGACCATTTTATACGCCAAACAGGCCGGCGCCCGCCCGCCGGTGCTCGACAGCGAACAGCAAGTCATCGAGAAGCGCGCCGAACTCGACGCGGCCAAGGCGTCCGCCAACCAGATCGCCGGCGAGATCGCGGAGGCCAGGGCCAAGATCGACGAATTGAAAGCCGCGTTCCTCGCCGACGCCAGCGACCGCAGGACGAAAGCCTTGCAGAAGATGCGCGATCTCGACCAGCAGATCGCCAAAGCGCGCCAGCGCGCGAATTACCGGCGTCTGGTGTCGCCGGTCGATGGGACCGTGCAGAACGTCAAAATCCACACCCCGGGCGCGGTTGTGACGACCGCCGACACGCTGATGGAGATCGTGCCGGACGGGGCCGGCGTCGAGATCGAGGCCGATGTCGAGAACAAGGACATTGGTTTCGTCCGCGAAGGCCAGGAAGTGGAGGTGAAATTCGACGCCTTCCCCTTCACGCGCTATGGGCTGATCAAAGGCAAGGTCCGTAAACTCTCCCATGACGCGACCCCAGCCGTCCTGCCGCCGCGGGACCGTTCAGCGCAAAGCGACGCGCAAACCGCCGGCGCTCAGCAGCAGCTGACGACCGATCTCGCCTATTCCGCGCGGATCAATCCCGACCGCGATTGGATCGAGGCCGACGGCAAGAGGGAGATCTTCAAGCCCGGCATGAGGGTGTCGGCTGAAATCAAGACGGGAGATCGCCGCGTGATCGATTATATTCTCTCGCCCGTCATGCAGACGGTCGAGGGACCACGGCGATTCTGTGCCCCAGGTACTTTTCAGTAAAGGCGTGCATCAGGTCGCCGCCCGTCTTGTTCAGATGAATCTCGACCGCGGGGCCCATCTCGTCGGTGACGATCTTCACTGAATCCACGCCCCACTGCTGGACGTTGCTCGCGTGCGTCATCGTCATATCGGGCGTATCGGCTGCCAGCAGGAATAACTGGCCGTTGCTGGTCCGCGTCACATACTCGCTTTGAGCGCCTGCCGCTGCGTTCTCGGTGACTTCCTTTTCCACTCCCTTGGCGACTGGCAGCCACTTCCAGCCGCTGGGGGCGTTGCCGCTCGCTACCGACGAACTCACATCCTGCTGCTGGAAGACATCGGCAGCATTCGCAGTTGCGTCTGCTGGCTGTGCGGCGCCGTTGGCCTGGGCGGCGTCCGCGCCGGGAGCTGAGCTTGCAGGCGAGGCCACGCCGTTGTCCTGCGCGGCTCCGGCGCTCGTACTGGCGCCTGCTGGCGCAGCCGCGCCATAGATCGCCACCAGACGAATCTCCATGTTGCGGCCTGCCTGTCCAGGAGACGCATACTGCCGATACAGC
>JAJXZC010000587.1 GCA_021780275.1 Pseudomonadota bacterium | reverse complement strand
CTACGCGGCCATCAAGCAGTGCCCAACGATCGGCGGCACATTGCCGGCCTCCTACGCGCCCGCATTGCCGGCGGGCGCAATTGCCGTCGTTCCGCTGGGCAACTCCGTCGCCGTCGTGGCAAACACGACCTGGGATGCAATCAAGCTTGCGAGGCAACTCAGTGTGAACTGGGTCTTGCCAACAAACGCCGCGTCCATGGACAGCGCAGCTATCGCAACGGAGGCGACGACGTTGATGGCGGGTACGTCATCCGCCATCGCCGAGACGGCCGGCTCCGCGGCAAGCGCCATTGCCGGGGCGGCGAAGACCTTCTCGGCGACCTACAGCCTTCCCTACCTCGCGCATGCGTGCATGGAGCCGCTGAACTGCACGGCGAGCGTCACCGCCACCACCTGCGAGGTCTGGGCGCCGACACAGGCGCCTGCCTTCGTTGCGGCGACGGCCGCCGCCCTCACCGGCTTCTCCATGGATAAAATTACTGTCCACACCACCTTCATGGGCGGCGGTCTGGGGCGCAAGTTCGAGACTGATTATATCAGCCAGTCGATCCGCGTTTCGAAGGCTTTGCAGCGGCCTGTGAAACTGACCTGGACGCGCGAGGAGGATTTCGGGCACGACCAGTATCGGCCGATGGCGTTAATTCGCGTCGATGCGGGGCTCGATACTTCGGGCAATGTGGTTGGCTGGGCGAACAGGATCGTCTCGCCTTCCATTCTCTATCAGCGCAACCCGGCTTCGCTGGTCAATGGAATCGATAGCCAGGCGGTCGATGGTGCGGTCGGACTCGACTACAACTTCGGCTCGAGGCTCGTCGAATATGTACGCATGACCTCCCCCAATCCCGTGGGCTTCTGGCGATCGGTCGGCCATTCGCTCAACGCATTTTCAGTTGAGAGTGCCATCGACGAGCTGGCCCTGCTCGCCAACATCGACCCGCTCGCATTCCGGCAGCGACTTCTCGCCAATTCGCCGCGTGGCCTCGCTGTCCTGAATGCCGCCGCCCAGCTCGGCGGATGGTCGAGCACACTCCCCGCTGGCCACGCTCGCGGCATCGCTTATTCGGTTGGCTTTGGAAGTATCGTCGCGCAGATGGCGGAAATCTCTCAGCCGACGGCCGGCGCCATCAAGGTTCACCGCGTGGCCTGCGCCATCGATTGCGGTCCTGTGGTCAACCCCAACTCGGTTGCCGCCCAGATGGAGGGGGGCATCGTACACGGCCTTTCGGCAGCGCTCTGGGGCCAGATCACCTTCAACAAGGGCGTTTCGAACGTCACCAACTTCAACAGATATCGTGTCCTGCGTATGCTCGAAATGCCGCAGATCGATGTGACAATCGTCAAATCCGACGGTCCTGTTGGCGGCGTCGGCGAGCCCGGCGTGCCCCCCATTGCGCCGGCAATTGCCAATGCCTATGCGCGCCTCACCAAAACGCGCATCAGGACGCTGCCGATGTTCCCGGCCGCTTCCACCATGAGCGAGGGATGAGATCGGTTGACCTGACCTCCGCGCAGGTGGGGCATTCAGAAGGAAAGATTCCAGCCTTCGGCAATGCTCCACTGTGCGGCGATCCAGACGAGGAACGTCGCTGGAGCCAGAAAGGCGCCGAAGGGTATAGGGGTCGTCAGGCTGATTGTCTGCGCACCCCTATTCTTCCAGTAAATGAGCGCGACAGAGAACAACGCGCAGATGCAAGCAAGCAGCAGTACATGTGGCAGCAAGCTTGCGCCAACCCACGCTCCCGTCGCGGCGATGAGTTTGACGTCGCCCATGCCGAGGCCGTCGCGCCCGCGGACCTTCCGGTAGAAAAAATTGACCGCATAGAGAAATGCCGGACCCGCAACGGCGCCAAGCCAATTGTCCGTGGGAACGGAGAATGTATCCGCGCCCTGCCCCAGCGACGCCGCAATGAGGCCAAGCGGTATGGCGGGCAGCGAAGCAATATCGGGAATGAGAAGCTTTCGCAGATCGACCAGCGTGATGAGCATCATGGTCGCCGCAAGATAGACGGCACTGATTGCGACGAGGGGCGACAGGCCGCCAACAATCGCGGTGAACCCTACGGCAACCGCTGCCACGCCCGCCAGAGCGGCGTCTTTGAAATTGAACATGACCGTTGCCCCTCACCTCGCTTGCGCATGCCGACCGCGCCTTATGCTGTCGAAGCACAATAGCGGCTCATGTTATACGAGAATGACGTTTCAGTGCTGAACCGACTTAACGCCAAGGACGACTCCCCCAAGATGTCGCGGATTGCAAACCGACCCGTATACGCAGCGCTGCAAGGCATCGTGGCCGTCGCGCTTCTGGCAAGCCCTCTACCGGGATGTACGCCGCCGACTGCGGGCGCGGGGCTCGACCTTCGCGCACTCGACCTCAGCCCGCGCGAGCCCGCCCCCACCGACATGAAGACACCGCAGACGCGCGGCGCGGCGCGTCAAGTCTTCAGCGCTTCGTCCGTGGGCGGTGCGTCGCCAGCACCGGCACAGCGGGCCGTTCCGGCGGCAGAGGATCAGTCGGCGGAGCCGGCGCCGGACGGGATCACCCCCGCCGGCGAGGGCTTCAACATCAATCTCGACAATGCGAGTTTGCCGGGCGCAGCCCGGATGATCCTCGGAGATATTCTGAAAGTCTCCTACATCATCGATCCGAAGGTGCAGGGCACGATTACGCTCTCCACCAGCCAGCCGGTGACGAAACAGGAGCTTCTGAAGGTTCTCGAAGCGGCGCTGCAGATGAACGACGCATCGCTCCTCTTCGACGGCAAGCAATACAAGGTCGTTCCCCGCTCGGTTGCGGCGGAAGGTGGCGCCAGCGGCAATGTCGATTTTGCCCAGGCCGGAACCGATGTGCCGCCCGGCTATGGCGTCAGCGTACTTCCTCTGCGTCATGTAAAGGCCGCCAAGATGATGGAGCTGCTTGATGGATTCATCGCGCGCAGCGGCCTCGTCCGAGCTTCGAACCAGGGAAATCTGCTGCTGCTCAGAGGCACGGCGCAGGAGCGTCAGGCGCTTGTCGGAATTGCAGAATCTTTCGACATCGACGCGATGCGAAACCAGTCCGCCGCCATCGCAACGCTTCAGAACAGTTCTCCCGCCGAAATAATCTCGAAGCTGAAGCGCGTCATGCAAGCCGATGGGGAATTCGAAAGCACTGCGCGCTTCGAGCCTCTGGAGCGTATGAATGCCGTCCTCATCCTCGCGGCGGACAAGGCGCAAGTGCGAGAGGCGCTGACATGGATCGACCGCCTCGATCAGGAGACCGAGGAGGGAACCGGCTTCTACGTCTATCGCGCGCAGAACACCAAGGCGAGCGCACTCGCGAAGACTCTGAACGAGGTATTCGGACAGGGTGGATCAACCGGCGCGCCGACGGCAAATGCCGCGCCGGCGCCCGCGCCCGTTCAGGGCGCGCCCCTGCCGGCAGCGGACGGGAGCGAGCAGACATCGCCGATGGCCGAGGGGCAGACCGCGACAACGCCTCAGACAAATGAAAGTGCGTCGGACCTTGAGAGCGTCTCGCTCGGCGAAGATGTGCGCATCACTGCGAATACCAACACGAACAGCCTGCTGATCCGCGCGCCGTCGCGGACCTACAAGCAGATTTTCAGCTTGCTGCAACAGATCGATAAGCCGTCGGTGCAGGTGCTCATCAACGTGATCATCGCCGAGGTGACATTGAACGATGATTTGCGCTACGGCGTTGAGGCCTATCTGGAGCACGGAAAGTTCGCCGCGTTCAACGCCACGCATGTGCCGCTGAAGTCCGTTCTGCCCGGCCTCAATATCATTCTCGGCGGCACGGACAACCCGAAGATGGTGCTCGACGCACTTTCCGCCGTCACCAACGTCAAGGTCGTCTCGTCACCCTCGGTCGTGACGCTGGACAATCAGCCTGCGACGATCAAGGTCGCCGATCAGGTCCCGATCACGACGCAGCAGGCCATCAGCACACAGACTGCGGGCGCGCCGATCGTAAATTCCATCGAATACCGGGATGCTGGCGTCATTCTCCGCGTGAACCCTCGCGTCAGCGAGACCGATCTTGTGACGATGGACGTGGCGCAGGAATTGTCGTCGGTGTTGCCGTCCGCCGACCCGACACAGGTCACACTCACGCCGACCATTTCGAGCCGTAGCATCAACAGCACCATCGCCGTCTACAGCAAGCAGACTGTCATTCTTGGAGGTCTCATCTCGTCCTCCCAGTCAAACGACAAGAATTCCATTCCGATCGTCAACAAGATACCGTTGATCGGCGATCTTCTCGGTAACACGGAGATAAATGCAACGCGCAGAGAGCTCGTCGTCTTCATTACGCCGCGGGTCATGCGCGACGCGGTCGAAGCGAGCCGCGCTTCCGAAGAAGTACGCAGCAGGCTCAAGCTCCTGAACTGAAAGCGACGCGCGAGCGCTACTTCGACGATCCGTTCGCGATTCCCAGCATGCTGTCGGTCGGAATGATGACGCGCGGCGGCATGCCCTTGGGTTCAGCACCGGGCGATATGGCCGATCCTGCCGCATCGCCCGCGCGCGCCATTTTCAACTCCACGACCGCACCATTCTTTTCAAACACAGCGCCGCCCGCGCCGGCGTCGCGCAACCTCCATCCGTCGATTACCTTGCCCTGACTGACGGAGAGGATTTCCTCAGGGTTCTTACGCCGAAGCATGGCATATTTCCGGCCGTTCGGCGCACTCGCGACGCCGATGAGATCAAAGCTGTCCATCGACGTGGAGGAACTGAACGCCGGCGCCTCCGCCACATCGCTTGCGATAGCCG
>JAJXZC010000636.1 GCA_021780275.1 Pseudomonadota bacterium | reverse complement strand
GTCAGTACGGCGACAAACAATCGTACGGCGAGACTGGGCATCGCGCCGGATATAACGCTTTCAGACAACGCGCCTGCTCCAAAAGGCGTTTTCTTTTGGAACGATGCTTATTTTGCAAAAATCACGCCTGCGGAGGATGGCCGTATATCGGCATATGCAAGGAAAAGCTTTATGTATGTCGTCGAACCGCATGAAGCTATGTTGATGAAGAACCCGAAGGATGCAGCGGCTTTTCAGAAATTCGTTGATCGGTTCGACGGTCTCGAGAACGCTTCCATCTACCAAAAAGTCTGGTCTGTTAACCATGCCGTCAACAAGCTCGTCACATATACCCCTGATGAAGACCAGGACGGAAAAGAGGATTATTGGGATTCCGCCATCGAGACCTTGAGTTCCGATGAAGGCGACTGCGAGGATTATGCGATCTTGAAATACTATACCTTGCTGGCGATGGGTATTCCCGACAACCGCATGTACATAACGCTCGTCAATGCAGAAGGCAAAAACCATAGTGGAATTGATCACGCTGTTTTGCTTGTCAATATCGCCAAAGAAGGTCAGCGTGAACATTTCGTTCTGCTGGAGAATGGCAGAGATGTTGAGCAAATATCTGATGTTGATTACTCGTTTTACGCCGCCGTCAATGAAGAAGGTGTCTGGGAATGTGATACGACCTTCAAAGTCATGCCGCCGGCCCCTGCTCCAACAGTTGTATATAACGGCCGCGTCGTCATGCAAAACGGCACGATCATCGTCGACGGCGGCCGCGTCGTGGTCGAGGGCAATGGCGCGGTTGTCGTCAACGGCGTCGTCGTTAGCGATAAAAAAATAAAAGGATCTGGGCCATCACGTTATAAAATGGCATGGTAAAAGACACGTTTCATAGATATTTCGTCAACTCTTTTAAATAACTGGCATAATACATTGCCGTATATGCATATTTTATCTGCTTTTTAAGGCTTTTGTAAGGTTGCTTTTTTAAGCTATAGAAATGTACGCTTTGCATGTACATCTTGATTCGCCAAAGGCTTATCATGAAATCCTTAACTTGCGCCGCGATCCGGAAAAATAACGGAGAGGAAATCTTTTGAAAACGCGTCTTCTTCTGGCGATTGCCTCCGTGGGATTTTTGTCCGGGTGCGCGACATACAAGCCCCTGCCTCTGCCTGACAAGGCTGATTTGGCGAACAGTCTGACGCCGCAGATCATGAGCAAGATCAGCGATGCGCCAAATCTTCCTCAGCATACGGTCAAGCTTTCCTATGGCCTCGACATGACGGAAACGGCGACGCTCGCCGTCTTGCGCAATCCCGACCTGAAGGTCGCGCGGAGCAAAAGGAACGTTGCGGCGGCGGAGGCTTTCGCCGCGGGATTGCTGCCGGATCCGCAACTGTCCGCCAACCTCGACCATCCGACCACGGCGGGCTACATGAACGGCTACGGCGCAGGCCTGACGTTTGACCTGCGCGCGTTTTTTACCCGTTCGACACTGAAGGCCATCGCCCGCGACAAACAGGCGAGCCTCAACATGGATATCCTTTGGCAGGAATGGCAGACCATTCAGCAGGCGCGCAGCCTTTATGCCGAGAAGTTTTTCGCGACGCAAAAACTGAAGCTTCTGCAAAATACGGTTAACCTTTACGCCACCCAGTCGGCGCACGCGCAAAAGGCGCTGACATCCGGCGACGCGACGCTCGATCAGGCGGGCTCGGCGCTGGTCGCGCTGATGGATGCGCGGGGGCAGCGCGACACGCAACAACGCGCCCTGCTCGACATTGACCATAAACTCGATGCACTGCTTGATCTTTCGTCCGACGTCAACGTGCCGTTGCAAAACCTCGGCAATCCCGCCATGCCGACGAACGACGACGTCTATGCCGCGCTGGCGCTGCTGCCAAAGCACCGCCCCGACCTCATCGCCCTGCGCGCGGCCTATGACAGTCAGGAAGAATCCCTTTACAAAGCCGTGCTGGAGCAGTTTCCGGACATTTCCATCGGCTTCAACGCCGCGCGCGACACCAGCGGCGTGCACAGCATCGGCCCATCGGTATCGCTGGGGCTGCCGATTTTCAACGGCAGCCGCGGGCAGATCGCCGTCGCCAAAGCCACCCGCGCCGAACTCCGCCAGCAATATCAGGCGCGACTCGATCAGGCGCATTCCGACGCGCTCACCCTCTGGCGGCAGACGCAGCTCATCGCCCGCCAGATCAGGGACGTCAAAAAAGCCATCCCGCGCCTTCAGTCTCTCGCCGCGCGCGCCGGACAGGCTTACCGTGCGGGCGATTTTCCCGCTCAAACTTATGTCGCCGTCGAAAGCGGTCTTCTGACGAAAAAGATGGAATATCTCGACCTGCGGCAGGCTCTGTGGACGAACCGCATCGCGCTGGATACGCTGCTTGCCTGGCCGCCGGATTTCATCGCCGTCCGCAATCAGGAAAGGATGAAGTTTGAAAATGCGCATTAACAGTCTCGCTCTCTGCGCCGTTTTCGCGGCCGGTCTTTTCTTCATCGTGCGCGGCGCGCGGGCGGACGACGCGTCGAGCCTCGTGCAAACGGTTTCCGTCCGCGCGGGCACGTTGCGGCAGGTCATCACGGCTTACGGCACGGTCGAGCCGGATCCGGACCGCACGCACACCGTCTCCATGCCGCACGAAGGCATCATCGCCAATGTTTTTGTGCGTCCGGGGCAGATCATCAGGGCGGGTGATCCGCTGGTGGAAATCGAAAACTCGCCGGGCGCGACCGCGCGGTACGATCAGGCCGTTGCCGCCGTCAGGTTCGCCAAAAACGATCTCGCCCGTCAGAAACGCCTGCTGAAAGAGCAACTGGCGACGCACGATCAGGTCGCCGCCGCCGAAAAGGCGCTTGCCGACGCGCAAGCGAACTACGCGCAAATGCAAAAAACCGGCGTCAACCATAAGAACAAGACCCTGCGCTCGCCGTTCGACGGCATCGTCACGGCGGTGATGGCCGGCGCGGGCGCCCATTTGCAGACCAACGCCGTCCTGCTCACTATCGGCAACAAGGACGCGCTGGTGGTGGCGCTCGGTCTCGAACCTGAAGACGCGCCGCGCATCAAGCCCGGCACGCCGGTTCATTTGAGCGCGCCGCTCGATCCGGCCGTTTCCATCGACGCGAAAATCAGCAATGTCCTTGGCATGACAGATCCCGCGACGCACCTCGTCGACGCGCTGGTGCAGATCGACAAGCCCGCGACCAACGGACTCGTCCTCGGCATGACGCTGAAGGGTAAAATCGACCTTGCCGCCTATACGGGCGCGATCGTTCCGCATGCGGCGCTGATGGAGGACGGCGGCGGCATGTACCTTTTCACCGTCGCGGACGGTTTGGCGCAGAAAAAATACGTCACGGTCGCCTTCGACAATGACAAAAACGCTGTTTTGAAAGGCGCGCTCGCCGCCGGAACGCCCGTCGTCGTTTCCGGCAACGCCGCGCTGAACGACGGCGACGCCGTCAGGATCTCACGGGATAACTCGCAATGACGCTCGCGCACTGGGCGGCATCGCACCGTCGTTCCATCCTCTTTTTGCTTGCCGCCGCGACGCTTGCGGGCGTTTTCTGCATCTTTCGGGTGCCCGTCGCGCTGTTTCCGCATATCGATTTTCCGCGCGTTTCCATTTCGCTCGACGCGGGCGACAGGCCGACGCAACGCGTCGTCAACGAGATCACCCGCCCCGTCGAGGCGGCGGTGAAAATCGTGCCGGGCCTGCGCGAAGTGCGCTCCACGACGTCGCGCGGCAGCGCGGAGGTGGATCTCAACTTCGCCTGGGGCGACGACATGGACCGCAAGACGCTGCAAGTGGAATCCGCCCTCGCCCGCGTGCTGCCGTCGCTGCCCAAAGGCACGACGTTCGAGGTGCGGCGCATGATGCCCACGGCGCTTTATCCGGTCGCGTCCTACGGCCTGATCTCGAAAACCGTCAGTCAGGTGAAGCTCCGCAACATCGCCGTGCACGAACTGGTGCCGTTGCTTTCTGCCGTGCCGGGCGTGGCCTCCGTCGGCGTGCAGGGCGGCGCGAAGCGCGAATACCGCGTCGATATCCACCCCGACCTGCTGGTCAGCTATCATTTGAGTTTCGACGACGTGGTGAAGGCGCTGTCGTCCTCCAACATCCTGCAGGTGGTCGGACGGGTGAAGGACCAGCACAAGATGCTGCTCGCCATCTCCGACACGCACGTAGAATCGATCGACGCCATCCGCCACACCATCATCCGCAGCGGCGGCGACGGCATCATCGAGCTTTCCGACGTCGCGACGGTGAAAAAGAGCGTCGTTCCGCAAACCACCATCATCGACGAGGACGGTTACCCCGCCGTCATCCTGCAGGTCTTCCAGCAGCCGAGCGGCAACACGGTGCAGGTCGTCCATGACGTGAACGCGGCGCTGAAAAGCTTCCGCGACAAGATCCCGCAGGGCGTCAAAATCAAGAACTGGTACGATCAGGGGCTTCTCGTGGTTGAATCCGCGCACAGCGTGCGCGACGCCATCTTCATCGGCATCGGCCTTGCGGCGCTGGTTCTCTATCTTTTTCTCGGCGACGCGATGATTACGCTGACGGCGGTGATCGCCGTGCCGGCCGTTTTGTCGGCGACCGTGTTGTTGCTTTACGCCCTCGGCATGAGCTTCAACATCATGACTTTGGGCGGCATGGCGGCGGCGATCGGCCTGATCGTCGACGACGCCATCGTGATGATCGAGCAGATCGTGCGGCACATCGGCAGCGACAAGGAGAAGCGGCACGAGAACGTTCGCCGCTCGATCCG
>JAJXZC010000833.1 GCA_021780275.1 Pseudomonadota bacterium | reverse complement strand
CGCAGATTTTCTGCGCAAGCCGGTCGCTCCTGACATTCTTCTCAAATCCATACTCCCGCTTCTGCGGCGAAGCTGATTGGAGAGCGCGTGGTAAGGAAGGCGGCCATTGCTCCGATATTGTGGGGTGTGTTTTGCGGTGGCCTCGGCTTCGCTGCGAACATGGCGCCAATTTCGCTTGGTACCGGCGTTGACATTCTGCTGGGCAATGCATTCGCCTATTTTGCCTTTCGCGCCTTCGGCCGCCGGAGCGGACTCGTAGCCGTCACGATTTCCTCCTTTGCGACAGTTTTTGTCTGGCACCATCCATACGCCTGGATCGTATGGATCGCAGAGTATCTCTTCGTTTCGCGCCATTCGAAGATCGCGGTGCCGGCCCGGGATGTGATCTTCTGGTCGTTTATCGGTGCCCCCGCGCTCTTGGCCTTCTATGGCCTTGTCATGGGCATGGACCTTCTGTCCATGCTGCTCATAGTCCTGAAGCAGGGTGCGAATGGCGTGGGCAATGTTGTCATCGCGGATGTGTTTTTCTTCTTCCTTTTCTCCTGGGACTGGATACGCCGCTCGGAGCAGAGACCTGCATCCATATCTCTGCGCGAGGCTGTGGGAGTGCTGTTTTTCAGTCTCGTTTTGTTGCCGACCGTTGTGGCTATGTGGACGACATCGCGCGGGGCATATGAGCGGTTGAATGTGGAGGCGCATGAAAGCGCAGCGCTCGTTCTGAGAGAGGCAGAAACGATCTACGACAACGTCACCCAGAGATATTTCCAGAATGTTCGCGCGCTTACGCAGGCCTATTTCGATGGCGCGGACAGCCGGCAGATCAGGGAGATGGCGCGGACGTTGAACACCGGCTTTGCCGAGTTCTACGTCCAGCTGAAGTCCGGACGCATTGTTGACATTACGAGTAATACGCGCGCTGAAATTCATGATGAGCGGATTGCGGATACGCTCCAGTACAAGATTCCGGTGATGCGACCCCTGCCTGCATCCGGTGAAGGAGTTGCAAAATTCCAGTGGGTGGTGCCGTTCGAAATCGACGGGCGGAGGGGCGCGACATCCGCAATCGTGAAGGCGTCCGATGTGCAGCATCTGGTCGATGCTGCCACCTTCGTGCACTCGAACTCTGCTCTCATGGTACTAGATGCGGAGGGGAAGATCGTCGCTTCAAGGCGCAACGCCGTTAATGGACGTTGGGACCAGAAGGTTGCGGAACTTGCGTTCGCAAACCAGTTGCATTCGCCGGTTCGGGTCGGAACGCCGGCATTCGGTGTCCCGGCCATGGTCACCGAAAATGAATCCGTCCTCGCTTTGGCGTCGGCGCCGCTTAAAGGTACAAATTGGCGCCTTGTCGCCGCGGTTTCGCTAGGCGAAGGGGTCGCCGCTCTTCGGCGTCAGCAGGTCTTCCTGCTTTTTCAGGCCATAGCAATTCTCAATCTTGCCGCTCTCGTGGCGGTTTCCGTGTCTAGAACGGGCCGGGAGATTTCCGGCGATTTGATCAGCGCCATCGAAAAGAGCACTGAGAGCGGTGCGGTCGTTTTTCCAAAGTCGATCACAAGGTTTGGCGAGACGCGCGATATAGCGGCTCGACTTCTATCCGTTCATCGCAAGTTCCTGAGGGAAAAGAGGGAGCTAAACCGTCAACGTTGGCGCATCGAGCAGATTTCGGCGGAACCTCCCCTCGTGATCTATGCCTATGAGGTCAGCCCGGAAGCCGGCTATCGGGTAGCGAATTTCCAGACAAGCCCTTCAAGGGAGAAGGTATTCGGCTGGGCTCAGGATGAGACGCCCAATCTGGGCTTGTGGCTCGACAAGATCCATCCTGACGATCGCGAGGCGCTTGTCGCCAATCTCTTGAAGACCGTCGAACACGACGGCCGATCCATCAATGAATACCGTATGCTGAAGAAAAATGGCGAATATGCCTGGGTTGTCGATTGCGCGGTTGTTGGTGAGGCGGCAGAGAATGGCTTCAGGGATGTCATCGGTTTCTCGATGGACATTACCGAGCTCAAGGTCATGAAAGAAAAGCTGGTCCAGGCCGCCAAGCTCTCGACGCTTGGCGAAATGGCGGCAGGGCTCGCGCATGAAATCAATCAGCCATTACAGGCAATCACCTTTGCGGCCGCCAATCTGAAGAATGACCTGAAGAAGCTGCCGGAGACGGAAGCGACGCAGAAAATGGCGCAACGGATCGAGAGAATCGAGCACCAGATCGACCGGGCGAGCGAGATCATCTCTCATGTCGGCATTTTCGGTCGCGCAACGCCGATCGCGCGAGAGCTTCTTTCCATCAACGCGGTGATCGACGCAATCGCGGCGCTGGCGCGGCCAATGTGTCTGGATGCGGCGATCTACTTCGAGGTGAAGCGTCCGGACAAGGATGTATTCATTTCGGCGCAGCAGGTCATGGTTGAACAAATCATCATGAACCTGATTTCCAATGCCCGCGACGCGATCGCCGACCGCAAGAGAGCAGGAGATGAAACGCCAGGCCGGATCATGTTGCAGGTGAGCGCGACCAGATTGGGGGTTCTGATCTCGGTTGAGGACAATGGAACCGGTATTTCGGGCGCGGATATGGGGCGTCTGTTCGAGCCCTTTTTCACCACCAAGCCGCCAGGCTCCGGCACCGGGCTTGGCCTCTCCATTTCTTTCGGCATCGCGGCGGAGCTTGGCGGCACCCTCAGTGCGGTCAATACCGGCAGGGGCGCGCGTTTCACCCTGACCTTGCCCCGCGTTCAAGGCGAGGCTGGCGAGGCCTAGCTCGGACCGGAGTCGTCCCTGACGTCGCCAAAAAGGCAGACGAGATCCTCGGGCCTGAATGGCTTTACCAGCGCGGTCAAATGAACAGCGTCGGGACGGGCGCCTTCCGTCTCGATCGACGTCTGGCTGCCGGAGATGAGGATGAAAGAGGCGCGCCCGTTCGCCTTGGCCGCAAAGCGGACAAAGTCGCCGCCGCCGAGTCCGGGCAGATTGATATCGGTCACCACGAAGTCGGGCGACCAGTCTAGAAAAGAGCTGAGCGCGCGCTCCGCCGTGGTGACGGCCAAGACTTGATGTCCCGCGGATTCTATGGTGTCGCGCAGTTCCGCTAGGACAGTCTCATCATCCTCAACCACCATGACTTTCAACTCGGACACCATAGTGCCTAGGCAGTTTTTGAAAGGCTCCGGATCCCGCCCTGATAAAGCTCCGGAAACTTGGTCAGGCAGCTTTTGTGCATTTCATCGACGATCTGGCGGCCCTTTTGGGTGAGGGTGAGATAGCTGAGCCGCTTGTCGTTCGCCTCCCCCAGCCGCTCGATCAGGCCTAGCTTTTCGATCGCCTTCAGTCGGCGGTAGCCCGTCGCAAGCGCGATCCCGAGACCTGAGATAAGGCCGGTGACGGAGACCCGCTTGTTTCGCTCGTGACACCATGCAAGGTCTATCAGCATTTGCATCTGCAGGTCGTCGATGCCGTAGGCTTGCGCGAGCCGAGAGCGAATGACGTGAATGGCAACGAGGAACTGAACCGACTGACCGAAATTCTCGATCGACTCGGGCAACGAAACTTCATCAAGCAGTGCGGCTGTACCGCGATGATCTACGGCTTCACCGTCGACACCCTTCGTCTGTTGCGAAAGGAAGGCTTCGAAGGCGCGCTCGACGGAAGCGAAGAGTTCGCTCGGCTTGACTGGCTTAACGAGATAGTCGGTTACCGAAAGGCGAAGTGCCGTGATGATTGTTTCGGGTCGAGACAAGCCCGAAACCACGATTACTCTCGGCATTGGCTGGCGCGAGCTACGCCGTAGTTCCTGAATAAACATCATGCCATTGGTGCCCGGCATGTTGACGTCAAGGAGTATGACGGCGACGGGCATGCCGCTTTCGATGTAATCGGCGGCGTCGCGCGCGCTTGTCATGTATCGAACGCGGAATCCCTGAGAAAGAAGGGCGTCCGCCATTTCCTTCGCAATGGCGTTGTCGTCATCGACAATAAGAACGACGTGATGATCGGCATCATCCGCGACTGCCTGTTTCGTACCGCTGTGAAGTCCTAGTTCCATTTTGGACATCGCTCACTTGTTTCCGAAATTGAATGCATCGCCTTTCGATACGCCGACCGGGTAAGAAAGTTATTTCTGAAGCCTATTCATTTTGTAGACACCCAGCGGCCCAAATCGGATTCAAGTCCAACATAATTTCCGCTGAATATGAAGCGCCTTTTAGCATTTCGAAAGAAATCGCGGGTTTTTGTGAGTGAACATCAGTAAACTGAATAGTTCACTATACAGACAGGGCAAATGTCTATTTCTAAACAGGTATTATTTTGCCCTCATGTCGATCCGCGCGCGCAGGAGGTCAGGGCGTCCAGAGAGTTCATAATTTAAGTGTAAATTGCATTTTTATATTCTTTGGCGTGTGAGGCGGTGAAATTCATATCGGAAGCTGTTCCTCGATCTCCGTTCAAAAGTGATGCATCCGTCATTGGCGGTCTGCATGAGGCGGCGTTAGCTTGGTTCTGCGAAATCTAAGCCGAAGGCGCTTCGGCGGAACCGGGTGATAAGCCGCCTCGCGCGGCTCGACATGCGGCCTATGTTCGCCACCAAGTGGCCAGCTGCATTGATCCGGCACTCCGTTTTTCTTGCCTTCCGCATTGATGCTTCTTCTCTTCTCTTCGCTTTGGCGGGTGTCCGCGCGGAGAGTTTCACGGATGGCCTGGCGTTCGGTTTGCCCAAACAGGCGCCAGGTTGGACGTGGCAGCCGGCCATTCGGCCCCCGCCCTTGTCGGCTGCCACGTTCGTCGCTCCGCTTGAGCGGAAGATTTCCCAGACATTTCAGAAAAGAAAAAACGGCGTTGCATGGCTTGCAACGCCGCCGTGTTTGGTGAGCTCAGGACGTTTCCGCTGCTCTCGCGGGTCGCGCGGCAGTCTACCGAGGCGAAGCGCGAGGACTTACTTTCCGCGCCCGATCAGATGTTTGTAGCGCCGATAGAAGGTCGTGCGCCCGATCCCCATCATTCGTGCCGCGAGGCTGACATTTTCGTTGCTCTGTGCCAGCGCGAGCGCTGCATATTCGGCATCGATTTCGTCGAGCGTTCGCAGCGGCAGTTTCGTATCGATGGATGAGGGCGGAGCGACATCGGCAAAGCGCCGGTAAAATGTCGATCTTCCGATGCCTAGCGCTTTCGCGGCCAAGCTGACGTTGCCGCCATTTTTTGCCAGCGCGGAAGCGACATATTCGGCTTTGATTTCGTCGAGGGGGCGGAGATGTCTTGCAGCGTTCATGGCGTTTTGTGTCTTTGCGAGAGGTGCAAGCGGTCCAGAGCGCGGGGCCTTATGCTTAACGACATGTTTGCAGGCAAAGACAAAAACAAAAATGGAGAGCTGTTCCATTCCGATTGAAGCAGTTTCCACACTGCACATATCGGCGCGTCACATCGCGACGAGATTTAGAACGACCCCAGAAGTCGTCGTTTTTGGCGTGGAATCGGAGTCGTGCCGATCGCCCCCCTTGCGCGCTTGCACCGGCTTCGCTTCGATGCGCTATAACAGCCCCAATGAATCTTGAAGTGAATCTTGAGATGTGCTCATGCCCCAGTCCCTCTACGCATTGATCGAAAGCGCCTTCCCCGCCGACCGCGGCCGTCTCGCCATCGAAGTCCCGGACCGATGCGCCGGGCGGACAAGCTGGACCTTCGCCGAACTTGCAGCCGACGTCGCAAGTGTGGCGAGCTTTCTTGCCAGCCTTGGCCTGAAGAAGGGCGATCGCGTGGCTGTTCAGGCGGAGAAATCGCCGGAGGCGTTGATCCTTTATCTAGCCTGCCTCCGCGGCGCCTTTGTGTTCCTGCCCATGAACACGGCCTATCGCATGGACGAGGTTGACTATCTCGTCGGCAATGCGGAGCCGGCACTTATCGTTTGCGATCCTGCGCGGTTGGAGGAAACACGCGCGATTGCGGAGCGCCATGGCGCGGCGCGCGTGCTGACGCTCGACGCCGAGGGGGGCGGGAGCTTTGCTGACGAGGCCGCGACGCCGCGCGATATCCTGCCCGCCGTGTCTTGCGCATCCACCGATCTCGCGGCGATCCTCTACACCTCGGGCACGACGGGAAAGCCCAAGGGAGCGATGCTGAGCCACGGAAATCTGGCATCGAACGGTCTTGCGCTGCGCGAAGCGTGGCGCTTCACCTCAGAAGACGTTCTTCTTCATGCGCTGCCGATCTTCCATGCGCATGGTCTTTTCGTCGCCTGCCACTGCGCGCTCCTGTCGGGCGCACGCATAATCTGGCTCGGCAAGTTCGATCGCTCTGAAGTTTTGCGGCAATTACCCCGCGCAACCGTTTTCATGGGGGTGCCGACCTTCTATGTGCGGCTGCTCGACGGAGCGGATTTCAATGCGTCCCTTGTCGCGCATATGCGCCTTTTCACCAGCGGATCGGCACCGCTGCTCGCCGAGACGTTCGACGATTTCAACGCGAGAACCGGCATGGCCATTCTCGAACGTTACGGCATGACGGAAACGGGCATGAACACCTCGAACCCCTATGACGGCGAGCGACGGGCCGGCACGGTCGGCTTTCCGCTGCCTGGCGTGGAGCTGCGCGTCGTGAGCGACGAGGGGCGGGAGCTTCCGCGCGGCGAGGTTGGCGGGCTTCAGGTGCGCGGCCCAAATGTGTTCAGCGGCTATTGGCGCATGCCGGAAAAGACGGAAGAAGAGTTTGCTGAGGGCGGCTGGTTCAAGACCGGCGACGTCGCGAAGATCGACGGTGATGGCTACGTCCATCTCGTCGGACGCGCGAAGGATCTCATCATTTCCGGTGGCTACAATGTCTATCCGAAAGAGATCGAGACGCTGATCGACGAGATGCCGGAGGTTGACGAGTCAGCTATCGTCGGCGTTGCACATCGCGATTTCGGCGAGGCGGGTGTTGCTGTCGTCGTGCTGCGCAAGGGCAAGATGCTTGACGAGGCGACGCTGATCGCGCGCCTCAAGGACAGGATCGCCAATTACAAGGTTCCGAAGCGCGCCTATTTCGTCAAGACCTTGCCGCGCAACACGATGGGCAAGGTTCAGAAGAATCTGCTGCGCGACATCTATCGCGACGCCTGCCGCTAGGAAGCGGGCGCCATATCGGCCTGCCGCTTCTTTCGCGTGGGCTCCTTGGTGCGTCGCCGCCGGTCGGGGCCGACGAAATCCTCGCTCCGCACCAGAGGCCGCGGATTGTGGAGCGCTGAAGCAATGCGTGTCATCAACTGCGATGCCGAGAAGGGCTTGGACAGAACTTCCGTGACGCCGGCATCCCGCGCCGCGATGATTGCGCCCTGATGTGGGACTTCGGTCAGATAGATGATCGGCAATTCATTGGGAAGCTGGGCTGCTGCCGTACGAATGGTGCGCACCAGGGTGAGCCCGTCATGCGGCGGCTTCAACTCGTCGATGACCGCCACATTGACCCTTTGGTTCGCAAGAATGAAGAGGGCGTCCTCCGCATCCTGCGCGGCGTAAATCTTGCCCACCCCGAAGGATTTCAGGATGCCGCAGACAATGCCGACAAGATGCGGCGAATCCTCAAGCACGAGGACCGCGAGGTGGCCGTAGGTTGCCATATCCGGCTTGTGGACGGGCTGGTGAGGAGATTTGTGCATGAGCATGAACCGGGTCATCGAACTCAATGGCCACAATGCCCGGAAAGCCTTAGCGATCGGTTAGGAATGGCTCACGATTTCGGCGCGTCGTCCACGGCGTAACGGGCCTTTATCAGCTGCGCCTCGGTGAGCCTGCTCAGGCCGTGAACCGTCTTTTCCCAGTGAAATGGCCGCAGAATGAACTGGAAGAGCGCCTTGTAGGCCCCCGCCGAGATGAGCAGCCAATAGGCGGGCATCATCAGTGTTTCGAGCACCAGCGGCTTCAATCCGCGCGTGGCCGTGGCCGCCATGCCTGCGAGCATCGTGGTGCCGAAGCCCGAGACGAGCACCGCCACATTGAAGGCCGTGACCGGAATATTCTCCAGTAAATCGTGGGGCTGATGCCCGGAGAGGACGGAAAGGAGCGCGGCGACATAGAAGAGCGGGTGGACGAGGCTCGACAGGGAAAAGCCGCCTATGACGATCTGGAAGCCGATGAAGCCTCTGAAGCCAAGCGCGCGATAGAGCGTAATTGGCCGCCGCATGCGCACGAAATAGGTCTGCATCCAGCCTTTGATCCAGCGCGAGCGTTGGCGGAGCCAGTTGTTCAGCTCGCAATTGGCCTCTTCCTGCGTGGTCGAGCGGACGATGCCGGTTCTGAGCCCGAGCAGCGCGAAGCGCATGCCGAGATCCGCGTCCTCCGTGACATTGTAGGGATCCCAGGCACCTGCTTCCTTCAGCAGGCTCGTCCTGAAATGCGTGGAAGTCCCGCCGAGCGGGACGGGCATGCCGAGCTTGGCGAGCGTCGGCAGGAGGAGATCGAAGAAGGAGGAATATTCGATGGCGAACTGGCGCGTCAGCCAGTTTTCCGACCAGTTGTAATAATTGAGCTGGGCCTGCACACAGGCGAGTTTCGGATCGCCGAGACGGAAGGCCGCGACCGCGCGCTTGAGCTGATCGGGCGCGGGAATGTCTTCTGCGTCATAGACGACCACGAACTCCCCGCGCGCAAATGGCAGCGCATAATTGCATGCCTTGGGCTTTGTGAGCGGGAGGCTGTGGGGAACACGGATGAGGTCGAAATTGCCGGGGAGCTGCAACCGCGTGGCCGCCTCGTAGGTCTCGGCATCGCTCTCTTCGAAGACCAGTTTGATGTCGAGGCGCGATGCGGGGTAATCGAGTTTTCTCAATGCGTCGACGAGGATCGGCAGCACTGCCGCCTCCCGAAAGAGCGGCACGATGACGGTATAGTCCGGCAGGTCCGCATCCGCCATGTCGCCGCCCTGTTCATAGGCCAGTTCCTCCGGCGTCGGACCCGCCACGATGCCGACGAAGATCGAGATGAATCGCAATCCGGCGACGGCGAGGAAGCAGAGACCGAGGATCATGTTGAGCAGAAGGAACGTGGCGGTGGGTGCCGTCGCGCAGGCGAGCACGAGGAAAAAGATCGCGGCGCAGAGGAGCTTCAACTGCGCTGCGCTCACGCGCTGGCTTGCCGAGCTTTCAGGCGCCGTGGTCATGAGTTCGAACCGCGCGCGGTGGTTCAGTTCCTCGTGGAAGCGTTCCCGCAGCGCATGGTCGATGTCGCGGGCTGTCGCGATGTGAATGAGGCAGGGCCTTCCCTCGAAGGCCTCGATCGCGGGCCGCGCCCGTTCGGGGTCTGCCGCGACGTAGACGGGCTCCCGGCGAATCCAGCGCCACGGCATGCAGCGGCCGACCGCGTAGAAATCGAGCGCGGCGGCGCTGGCGAGTGTCGGGTCGGCGGGTTCCAGACTGAGGTCGATGAACCGCAGGCCTTTCTGCGCCGCCAGGAGCCTTGCGACGTCGGCCCCCTTCGCCTTGCCAAGGCTGACCATGATCTCGCCGAACCGGGAGCCCCAACGCCTCTGCAGGGCGAGCAGGCCCTGGATGCTTTCCTGTCCGATCAGCCCGGCTTCGACGGCGAGTTCTCCAATGAGGGGCGGTCGCCTGCCCCTGGCGAGGCTCGCCTCCTCGGCGGCACCCACAAAGCGGGCAGCGCCCTCGGCTAGTCCCGAGCGGTAGTCATCACGGTTGTCCATTGGGCCCCCACCCCTTCGAAGCCCCACGCGCGGCGGGCGCTCGAGACAAACTGAACCGGAGGCATCAAGGTAAGTTTATAATTTTACCATAGGAATAGATCGAAGCGTCTAGTCGGCGCGGGCATGGCACTTGCTCGCATTCGAGCGGGTGCGCTGGAGCGTCCCTGATTGGCACCGCCTGGGCGGGCTGCCCGTCCCGCTCCAGCACGCGTTCAGGCGTCGGCGGGGTTCCATGCGGGCAGTGCTCTTCATCAATCTGATTGCGGTCGTCATTCTGGCCGGGGCGCTTGGCCGGATGTACGAGGGCGCGCCCTTGCCTTGGACAATGCATAAGGCGGCTGTCGCGCCCGCAGTCGCCCCCCCACCAGTCGCCCCTGTTGTGCCCGCCGTTCCGCAACCTCCACAGGCGGAAGTTCAGGCGGTGGCCACGCCCGCAGCGGAAGCGCGGGCGGCGCTTCGTATCCTGACCGAGGGCGACTACCCGCCCTTCAACTATCGGGGCCCGGATGGTCGGCTGACCGGTTTCGACATCGAGCTTGCCCGTGCCCTTTGTGAGCGCATGAAGCGCGATTGCCGCTTCGAGACTCACGGCTGGACGAGCCTCGTTCCTCTTCTGCAGCGTGGCGAGGGTGACGCGGTGATGGCATCGATGCTTATCCCGTCGCCAGGCCGCGCGGCGGCAGCCAAAGGCGAGGCCGTCATTTTCACGCAGCGCTATTACTCGACGCCGGGACATTTCATGGCTCGAAAGAGCGGTGCGCCTGCGGCGGCAAGTGGGGCGGGTCTGGCTGGAAAACGCGTTGCTGTTCAATCCGGCTCGATTCACGAGGCGTTTCTCAAGTGGCGTTTTCCGGGCGTCGTCATCGTCGGCGTGGGATCTCTCGACGAGGCGGAAAAGGCGCTTACGGAAGCTCGCGCGGATATGCTCTTCGCCGATCGCAACGCCTTGTTGCGATGGCTGAAAGCGGGCCACGAAGCGGCCTGCTGCCAGATGGTGGGCGCCGATTATTCAGACCCGGAATTTTTTGGAGCTGGCGTGGGTATTGCGCTTCGCGCCTCGGACAGAAGCTTACGCGACGAGTTCGATAATGCGCTGCGCGCTGCGCTCGATGACGGCACTTACGCCACCATCAGCCGCCGCTATTTCGGCCAGAACATCCGATAGGGATCAACTCTTTTCCGGCGCCATGAGATCGCGGGGCCGGCCGAAGAATACGGTGCGGCCTTTTCCTTCCTTCACATCCTTCCAGTCGTCGACGTCGAATTCAAAGACGATGAAGCCGCCGGTTGGCACGCCGTTCGCGACCTTGAGCGCAACCTCCTCCTCCGGGTCTTCCGCCAGCCCCATGGCAAGGAGGACGAGGCCCGGATTATGCGCGACGACGAGCAGCGTCTCCGCTTCCGCGGGTGCGTGGTGGATTTCGTCGAGCATGACGTCGGGCATCGCGTGGTAGAGCTGGTCGCGAAAGATCACCGGAATATCTGCGGGAAGGCGCGCGCGGAGCGGCGCGAATGTCTCCCTTGCGCGTTTCGCCGTCGAGCAGAGCACGGCGTCGGGCTTGTAGTCGGACGAGGAAATATACTCTGCCATGAACCGGGCGGCTTTGAGGCCGCGTACATTCAATGCGCGTTCGAAGTCGTCCTTCGCGGGATCGCTCCAGTCCGATTTCGCATGGCGCATCAGGCAAAGACGTTTCATCAAGTATTCTCCTGGCGCTGTTCGCCTGACGCCTTGTCCGGGCGGGCGCCGTCGAGGAAGGGTAGGGCGAGACTCCAGAAAAGTCTCGTGGGCTCGGCGCCTTTATAGGCATCGAGTCCGATGCGCAAATTCTCCGCTCCACCCCGCGGGCTCCCGCGATAGGTGCCGAAGGCGCGATCCCATAGCGAAAGGTTGAAGCCGAAATTCATGTCGTGCTCGTCCTTGTGGACCGAATGGTGGATGCGATGCATGTCCGGGGTCACGATGACGCTGCGTAAGATGCGTTCGACGCGAGGGGGAAGTGCGACATTCGCGTGATTGAACATCGCCATGGCGTTGAGTGCCACCTCGAAGATGAGCACGCTCACGGGCGGCACGCCGAGCGCGGCGACAGCGGCCATCTTGATCCCCATGCTGGCGAGGATTTCCAGCGGATGGAACCGCACTGCTGTGGTGACGTCGATCACGGGATCGGCATGATGTACTCTGTGCATGCGCCATAAGATCGGCACGTGGTGGAAGGTCGCATGCTGGGCGTAGATCAGCAGATCGAACGCAAGGAGCGAGAGCGGCAGGGAGACGAGGAGCGGCGCGCCCAATTGATTGAAGATGCCGACCTCCTTCGCCTCGCACCATAAGGCGACGCCCATGGCGGCTGCGGGGGCGGCGAGCCTGACGGCTATTGCGCCCGCGATGCTGAGCCCGAGATTGGTCCGCCACCGGGCAAGGCGCGGCAGACTGGAGGGGCGCCAGGGCGAGGCGACTTCCCACACCGCAAGGAGCGCCAGGAGCCCGCCAAAAAAGGCGAGCCGGATCGTCGGTTCATGCGTGAGGAGAAAGCTTTGCATCCTTGCCTCGTTGCCTCGCGCGAGGCGGGTGAGCGGCGACTATAGAGCGGCTTTCACGTTGGGAAAACGCTTCCGCATTCCGGCGCAGGCACGGGCGTTGAAGGGCCTACGCGCCGCGCTCCGCCTCGGCTACAATCCCGGCTGGTGCCCGGGAAGATCGGAAAGCGGGTGGCGGGGGAGGTTGATGATGGCGAAGCATTATCTGGGCTGCCTTCTGGCGCTGCCCCTGCTCGGCTTTGCATCCGCGCAGGCGGAGCCGGTGGGCGATGAGACATTTGAAGGATCTCTGGTCTGTGCCGCCCCAGCGGGTAGGGCCGATGCGGGTTCCATCTCCTGCCGGGCGCAGATCAATCCGGGTCTGCCCGAGATCGCCCTTTCCCTGGTGTTGCAGGGCGGTGCCGCGAATGGCGGGCGTGTGCTGGACCGGATCGAGTTTCGCCACGACGGCGAGGCCGAACCCTTTCAGGTGCTGAAGGGAATCGCGTTGCAGGTTCCGGCCGGAACGGAGAATGGCGGCGTCGAGCTGCTCGATGTCAATTTCGACGGATTTTTCGATCTGCGTGTGCGTCGCTCCGGTGCGGAAGGCGAAGCGCTTTATCAGAACTGGGTCTGGTCGAAGGAGGGCGGCAACTTCGTCGCAATCCCTGAACTCGACGCGATCGTGTCGCCGGTATTCAATGCCGAGGATCAGGAGATCGTGAGCCGCTGGAAGCATGGCGCGAACGAGCGGGGATCGGATATTTATTCCTTTGACGGATCAATACCGCTTCTCGTCCATCGGGAGGTGGATCGTCTTTCCGATAGCGGCGCATGCCAGCGCATTTTCTACGATCGCATCGACGACGAGTTGAAGAAAACGGGCACGGGGCCTTGCGATAAAGAGTAAGCGTCACTGACCCTTTCCGATCCGCAAGGCTTTCGCCGCATTTAAGCAACAGATTGTTCCAGATCAAGGTCTGGAACTAACGCCTTGCTGCTTCGATATACCTCTGCACATGAGACACAACGAAGTGCCTCACGAACAAATGGAGGTTGGAAATGAACACCCGGGCAATTGCAATTGTCGGTTCTTTGGCCCTTTCGGTAGTGGGGGCTTCGTCGGCTTTCGCTGCGGGAGCCGTGGCGGCAAGTCCCTCCGTCGCCGCGTCGTTTCAAGACAATGCGGAAAGGCAGTTCGGCACCTATCACGGTGGCAAGATCGACGTGAACTGGTTCCCCGCCGAGGAACGCGGCCTTGCCACGCAACTCGACCAGAACCACGACGGCTATCTCGACCTGCGTGAATACAAGGCCGGCAAGATTTCCGGCTGAATGTGACCTTGTGTGCGGTCTGAAGGCGCCGGCGGCGCCTTCGGCTTCACACGGTCGCGTGGCGGGCGCGAGCGCCGCGTTCGATCGCCGCCGCGATCAGCTTCTCGACGCCGAGCGTGTCGCGCAGAAGTTGGAGCAGGCGCAATTCTTCCTGACCCACGGAGAGATCTGCCGAGGCGATTTCCACGGCCACCGCATAGGCCGTTTCGCGCAAGTGCGGCGGCAACGCGTCCTTGACGAGACCGAACACCGCATCGAGCCCACCGTCTTCCTGAAGGATCGAGGCGCATTCCCGAGCAACGGGGATGAGGCGTTCCGGATCGAAGTGCCGGAAGATGGGGAGATGTTTCACGATGTCGCCGATCGTGCGCAATTCATTGTCGCTCATGGCGCTATCCACGGCGCTCATGGTGACCATGACATAAATGAGGGCAGTTTCCGGGGCGATCGTCGACATTCATAAAGTCCTTGCTTGAAACGCGCGTGAGCTTAAGGATTGGTAGCGATGGCGGCAAGCGCACCTTTTTAGGTCGTCCTCGATATCGGCGGCTGCCCCGTCATATTCACACATTCCTTCCAAGCATCGGGACCTAAAGGCGCCGTCGTGAAATGACGACCGCGTACCCGATCTCTTGGACGAGGGGGCAGCATCAATGCATTATTTTGGCGAGTCGTTCATCGTCCTCACCGGCGGACCAGGTGCCGGAAAGACAACGCTTCTCGACGCACTGTCCCAAGCCGGGTTCGCGACTGCCGGAGAAGTCGGCCGGGCGGTCATCAAGGACCAGATGCGTGTCATGGGCCGGGCGCTGCCATGGATTGATCCGCCTCTCTACGCGGAAGTGATGATGTCGTGGGAAATGCGGTCTTATCGGCTTCACGCTGCGCAAGGCGGTCTCCGCTTCTTTGATCGCGGCATTCCGGATGTGATCGGCTATCTGCGCCTTTGCGGCCTGCCGGTGCCGGAACATATGCACCGCGCCACGGAGGCATTTCGCTATGGCAACCGCGTCTTCCTCCTGCCGCCTTGGCCGGAAATCTTCAAGCAGGACCACGAACGCAAGCAGACGATCGAGGAGGCGCGGCGAACGTATGAAGCAATGGCAGAAACCTACGCGGAGCTCGGTTACGAGCTTGTCGAAGTGCCGCGATTGTCGGTCGGCGAGCGGATGGAGTTCGTCGTCGAAGCCGCTTCAGGACGTTGATCTGAGAAACTCCCGTGCCCCGGCGACCGCCTCGGCAAGCCCGACGCGCTCCACGGGCACATCCGGCGGAAAGGCTGAGGTGAGCCTGGTCGGCAGGCGCGAATCCAGCATGATGAAAACGCCCTTGTCCCGCGCCGAGCGGATGAGGCGCCCGAAGGCCTGTTTCAGCCGTAGCCGGGTCAGCATGTCGTCATAGCGCGCGCCGCCGAAGCGCTCGCGGCGGGCCTTGTGCAGAATGTCCGGGCGCGGCCACGGCGTGCGGTCGAAGACGATCATGCGGAGTGAATCTCCCGGCACGTCGACGCCGTCGCGCACCGCATCCGTGCCGAGAAGGCAGGCATGACGTTCGGCACGGAAGATATCGACCAGCGTGCTCGTGTCGAGCGCATCCACATGCTGCGAATAAAGCGAGAGACCCGCTTCTTCGAGCGGCGCCATGAGCCGCTCATGGACGGCGCGGAGACGATGAATGGCCGTGAAGAGGCCGAGCGCGCCGCCGCCTGCCGCGAGGAAGAGCTCGCGATAGGCGGACGCGATCTGGTTGAGATCGGTGCGGCTCACGTCCCGCACGACGAAGATGCGCGCCTGAGACGCATAATCGAAGGGCGACGCCATGAAGGCGCGCCGTGCGGGCAGGGGCAGATGCGAGACGCCTGTGCGAACTTCCGCCGACGCCCAGCCTTCATCCGCATCCGCATCGTCGATCAACCGGTCGCGCAGCGTGGCCGATGCAATCACGACGCCATGCGCCGGCGCGAGCACCGCTTCGGCGAAGGGTATCGTTGGATCGCGCCAATGGCGATGCATCCCGACATCGGCCTCGCGTCCTCCGATGCGCTCGATCGAGAACCAGTCGACGAAATCCTCCGGCGTCGGCCGCCCGAGACCAGCGAGCATCGAACGCCATGAGGGGATGAGAAGTTTTGCTCTCCGCTCAAGACCGCGCGCGGCGGCATCCATGCGAATGCGCATAGACGTGTCGAGATCTTCCGCTTCCGCATCGAGCCGGGCGCGCAGACGCTCCGCGATGCGGAAGAGCGGCGCGGCAAGACGTTCGAGCGCGAGGTCGAGCGCGCGCGCCGCCTCTTCAATAGGCTTCGGCAGGGGTTCGATTTCGGCTTCGAGCGAGAAGGGGCCGTCATTGTCCTCGGCGCGGGCGTGAACATGGTTGCGCAGCAGTGCGAGGAATTGTTCTGCCGCGCCGCGCGGCGCGCCCTCATTGAGGCGGCTCCCCCATCCGGGGGCGGGAAGCGCGGCCGCGGCGTTGACTGCGGCGGAGAGCGCTTCCTCGGAGGTTTCGTCGTCGGTGGTCAGATCGCCGATGCGATCTTCGAGCCCGCGCCCGCGCCGTCCGCGCTGGCCTTCCGCGCCGCGAATCCAGCGCCGAAGCTCTGCGGTTTCCAAAGCGGAGAGATGCGCGGAAAAGGCGCTGTCTGCCGCATCGAAAATGTGATGGCCTTCGTCGAACACGAAGCGCGACCGCGCCTCGCGGCCTGTCGGTTCTTCATCCTCGGCGTTGCCCGCCGCCTCGACATTGGCGGCGACGTTGCGTTGCGCCTGCGGCGTGAGCAGGGCACCCGCCTGTTCGAGCGCTGCTTGCCGCATGACGAGCGCATGGTTTGCGACCACGATATCGGCGTGGCGCGCTTTGCGGATCGCCTTTTCGATGAAGCATTTCTTGAAATGCGGACACGCCGTGTAGACGCATTCGCCGCGCCTGTCGGTGAGCACGGAACGCCCGCCGCCGCCGCCGATTTTCTGCGCGAGCCATGCGGGGAAATCGCCGCCCACCATGTCGCCGTCGCGGCTGGCTTTCGCCCATCTGGCGACAAGGCCGATGGCGGCCGCATTGCCCGACAGCGCCGCGCGGTCGGCGATCTCGGCAAAGTTGAGAAGGCAGAGATAGTTTTCGCGGCCCTTGCGGATGACGGTCTTTTCGTTCTTCTCGGCAGGGTCGGGATAGAGGCGCGACAATTCCTGATCGAGCTGGCGCTGCAGATTCTTGGTGTAGGTGGAGAGCCAGACGGTGCCCTTGTTGCGCTGGGCCCAGAGGCTCGCGGGCGCGATATAGCCGAGCGTCTTGCCGATGCCGGTGCCCGCCTCCGCGATGACGATATTGGGCGCGCCTGCCGCCTCGCGCGGCCCGAAGGCGCGGGCGGTCGCGGCGGCGAAATCGGATTGGCCGGAGCGCTTTTCGGCATTGGCGCCGACGAGCTCGGCAAGCCGCGTCCGCGCTTCCTCCTCGCTTACCGGCATCTGGCCGGGCGCGCCGCGCGGGGCGCGGTCTTCCCATTCGGGCAGGTCGTTCCAGACATCGAAGCCGCGACCTGCACGAGGCTTTCCCTCCCGCGCGACGACGTCGCCAAGGGCGGACATGACGCCCGGCGCCCAGGCCCAGCCGGCTTCCGCCATGCGCCATGCGACCCGCGCCGCGCCGGAGCGGTCGGGATAGTTGCGCGATTGCAGCGTCGCGAGGAGACGCGCCGCCGCTTCGTGCAGCATCAGCGCCTGCGCCTCCGGCGTTTCGCCCGCATCAAGGCCGAGCGCACGGGCAAGCCCGCCCGGCGTGGGCAGGCAGGAGGCTGCCGGATGAACGAAGGCGAAGAGTTCGAGGAGGTCGAGAACCTTCGGCCCCGGCTCGCTGAAATCGCGTTTGTTCGCGAGGCCGATCGCTATGCGCCGCGCGGTGAAACCCGGATGGACGACGAGCACCGTGTCGCGTGCGAGCCGCTCAAGCGCCTTTTCCGCGGAAAGCTCCTCCACCTCGCCGTCGGCGGTGACGGCCAGCGCACCCCAGCGCGATGCGCCGCCCGCGCCGATCCGCGCCGGAACGAGCGCGGCGGCATCGGGCAGGACGGGAGCCGCCTGCGAGCGGAAATCCGCCGAATCGTCCGAGGGTGTAAGGGCCATGGCGGGGCAGTATAGCCAGCCCCGCGCAAAAGACAGGTCTCAGCTTCCGAGTTTGGGGAAGGCAATGGCGAGGGCGTGGCGGGTGGCCGCGATTTTTTGCTGGAGCCGCTGGACGTCGGGCAGCCCGCTTTCCGGCAGGCCGGCGTCGAGGGAGAGCGCCATCTCCTGCGCGAGGTCCGCGATGGCGGGGAGACCGCACGCGCCCGCTTCCTTCTGGATCGCAAGGACATGGGCGGCGAGCGCGTCCGCATTCCGGCTGCTCCGGGCCCCTTCCATTTCGCGCTGGAGGTCGAGAATGCGGTCCAGCGCACCGACCATGCGATCGGTGATCCTTTCAGGCCCGAGTTCGCGCTCGAGTTCGTAGAGATAGTCGTGATCGATGAGCAGCGCGCGCGGATATGTCGGGAGGGTGTCATTCATGGTGGCGCTCATGGCCGGAAGGCTCGCCCCCGGCCGGATGGGCAGGAGGAACCAGAAGGTGCAGCCCTGGCCCGCCGCGCTGTCGACGCCGATCTTGCCACCCATGAGCCTGACGAGGCGGTCGGCTATGGCGAGGCCGAGCCCCATGCCCGTTGGCCTGTCCGGGCCGACGGTTCCTTGCGCGAAGCTGTCGAAGATCCGGGCTTTCACCTCTGGCGTGAGGCCGATGCCCGTATCCAGCACGGAAATGCGCAAGCCCGCGATGTCCCCGCCATGACCCACCGGCTGAAGCCTGAGAACGACGCCGCCTGTTTCCGTGAACTTGATGGCGTTGGACAGGAGATTGACGAGAACCTGCCGCAACCGGTCGGGATCTGTCGTCATGTAGGCGGGCGTGCCGGGCGCAAGGTCGAGTTCGAGCGACAAGCCGCGCTCCTTCGCATGTGGCCGCATCAGACGCACCACGCTGCGGGCGAGCGTCGCCGGATCGAAGCTCAGGGGCTTCAGTTCCAGCGTGCGGGCCTCCATCTGGGAGAAGTCGATCATGTCGTCGAAGAGGCGGCTGAGCATTCGGCTCGATTCCGCCATGGCTTGGGCGAGGCTGGCTTGCGTCTCGCTCAATGGCTCGTCGCCGAGCTGGTGCGCCATGCGCGAGATGCTATCGAGGGGCGTGCGCACTTCATGGCCGAGAATGGCGAGGAATTCGCTCTTGGCGCGGCTGGCGGCCAGGGCGCGGCGTTCGGCTTCCTCCGCGTCGGCGCGTTTCTGCTCGGTCGCGGAATGAGCCCGTGCCATGCGTTCGACCAGATCGGAGTTTTCGAAGCGCAGCCGGATCGCCTCGCTGTAGGAGCGATTGATCCGTCTTGTCCAGCCGACAAGCACCAGCAGGAACATGCAGGCGAGCGTCACTGTCGCAAGGCCGAGCGGGTCTCCGGACAGGAGGAGGATCGCCAGTGTCGGCGTCACCGTTGCGCTGACATAGGTGACGACCGCGGGCGGATAGGTCGCGCGCGAGATGGCCGTCGCCATGCTGAGCAGTGCGAGGAGAAGTGCATAGAAGATCTGGTGCGCGAAGGACGCGCCGGGTAGCCAGAGCAGGCTGCCGATCCCCCATGTCGATCCGCTGATAAGGGTGACGAGTGTATAGCGCCGCGCCCAGAGCCGGGCATTCAGGGCTGCCTCGGGATCGGCGCGGAACCCCGCGCGCACCCGGTCGAAGGAAAGCTGTGCGATGACCTGTATGAGCAGCACCGCCGGCGTCGCCCAGAGGGGCGCCGAACGGTAGAAGGCGAGGCCCACCACCAGGACGGTCCCGAAAATCGTGTAGCGGCTTGCCTCGCCAATATCGAAGAGGAGCCGCACCTGT
>JAJXZC010000513.1 GCA_021780275.1 Pseudomonadota bacterium | reverse complement strand
CGACATCATATATACGTGCGACAGAATCATGGGAGCGCGGCCGGACCCAGGGCTTGGCCGGATAGTCGAGCATGTCGAGATCGGTGCGCACCTGATCTGCCAGAGCGGACAAGGCCTTTGCCGCCTCGGGCGTCGGCGCGTCGCTGAAAGCGGCGTCGGCGATCTTCGTCGTGATTTCGTTCATGCGATTTCGAGGTCCTTCAGTCTCAGGCGCGAAATTTCACCAATCTGCTTCAATGCCTCCATGCGCTCGGTATCGGCATCCCGCGCGAGGCGGCGTTCGAACTCGAACAGGATGGAGTCCTTGGTGTTGAGGCGGACGCAGATGATGAAGGGAATGCCGAAGCGCTCGCGGTACGTGGTGTTGAGCGTATGGAACTTCGCAAATTCCTCGGGCGACAGGCGGTCGAGCCCGGCGCTGGCCTGCTCAAATGTGGATTCCGTGGTCAGCTCGCGCGCGATGGCGGCTTTGCCGGCGAGATCGGGATGGGCAAGGATCAGCGCGAGCTGCGCTTCCGGCGTTGCCGCGTAGATCACCGACATGAAGGCGTCATGCAGCGCGTCGAGCGACGCGAAGGGGCGTTTCGTCCATGCACCTTTTGCGACCCATGGCGAATGCTCATAAGCCCCGCCTACGGCGCCGATGAACGCCGCCTCGTCCATGTCATTTATTTCAGAGAGATTCATCGGTGGACTCGCAGACAAACGGTGCGGGTCGAGGAAAGCCTCGCCGCGTCTTGTCTTTCCTCTCGCAATGCTCATGCCAGAGGGCGCGCCGCGGTTTGCGGCCAGATCGCGCGGGCTTGGGCGCAGGGCGTCCAAAAGATGAGCAAAAAACTGACCGCATGGACAATATGTATGCAAGTCGTCGGCGCGACCTGCCGCATCGCGCTTCAAAAACGCGCCGTGCCGCGCAATCCGCCACCGGCTCTGCTGGCATGAAAATGGCAACTCTCCCTTGAGGCGTTACCGCGCCCTGCGGCCACTCAAGCGGAGATCACGCGCTGAAAATGACTGTCACCGTCCGGTTCCTCTTGAATGGAAAGCCGCGCGTCGCGCGAGGCGTCGAGGCGACGCGCACGGTTCTGCAGCATCTGCGCGTCCATGAGCGCGCGCTCGGCACGAAAGAGGGATGCGCCGAAGGTGATTGCGGCGCCTGCACCGTGGCGCTCGGACGCCCCGACGGAAAGGGCGGCTTCGAGTTTCGGGCGGTGAACTCCTGCATTCTGCTGACTGCGGAGATCGACGGATGCGCAATCGCGACCGTCGAGGGCCTTGCGGATGCAGAGGACAAGCCGCATCCGGCGCAGGCGAAGCTCGTTGAGCATCATGGCAGCCAATGCGGCTATTGCACGCCGGGCATTGCCATGAGCCTCTTCGCACATGAGCGCGAGGGGCGGGGCGCCGCGACCGACGACATTCACCAGACGCTTTCGGGCAATCTTTGCCGGTGCACGGGCTACAGACCCATCGTCGATGCAGCGAAGGATATGATCGCCTGCGGGCGTTCCGCTGAATTCGACGCGCGCGAAAGTCTGTGGCGCGGTGAACTCGACGCACTGATCGCCAATGAAGCGGATGAAAAGGCGCAGATCGACATTGCGGGCTATGAGGCGCCGACCGAACTCAAGGATCTCGACAGGCTTCTTGCGAGGCATCCACAGGCGCGGATTCTTGCCGGCGGGACCGATCTCGGTGTCGCAGTCGCCAAGCGTGCGGAAAATCCGGGGCCGCTCATCTCCCTTTCACGCCTCGAGGCGCTGAAGGTGATCGAGGAAAGCGAGGAGGGCGTCGTCATCGGAGCGGGCGTTACCTATGAGACGGCGCTGCCGGTTCTGGACCGCCATTTCCCGGCCTTTGCGGGCGTCGTGCGCCGTATCGGTTCGCGTCAGGTGCGGAACCTCGGCACCATCGGAGGGAATATCTGCAACGCATCGCCCATCGGCGACAGTGCGCCTTGCCTGCTGGCGCTCAACGCAGAAGTCGTTCTTCGCTCTGTCGAGGGACGGCGCAAAGTGCCTCTCGATGAATTCTTCATTGCCTATCGCAAGACGGCGCTGAAGCAGGGCGAATATCTCGAAGCGATCCATGTGCCCTATCTTCGCGAAGGCGATTTGTTCCGAGCCTACAAGCTTTCGAAGCGCTACGACCAGGACATCTCGTCAGTATCGGGCGCCTTCGTGCTGAAGATGAACGACGGCCTGATCGTCGCGGCGCGCGCTGCTTTCGGCGGCATGGCGGCGACCCCGGCACGCGCCGTCGCGCTTGAGAAGGCGCTGGTTGGAGCAACGCGGGACAAATCATCGGAAGTGGCCGCGCGGCTTGCCGAAGACTTCAAGCCGCTGAGCGATTTCCGCGGCTCGGCCGCATATCGACTCGCCGCCGCCGGCGGCCTCGTCGAACGGCTTTTGCTCGACGTCTCGGGCAACGAAATGCCGATGGAGGTCTGGGCGCTATGAATGTGATCTCAACCTCGTCGAAGGAAGGCATTCGCATTAAGGGTGGCGTCGGCCAGTCGATCGCGCATGAGAGTGCCAATCGCCATGTGCGCGGCAGCGCGGTCTATGTCGACGACATGCCGGAAACAGAAGGGCTTCTTCATGCCTGGGTGATCCTCTCCGACAGGGCCCATGCGAAAATCACGAAGCTCGATCTTTCTGCGGTCAAGGCAGCGCCGGGCGTTGCCTGCGTTTGCATGGCGGACGATATTCCGGGCGCCAATGACGTTGCGCCGATCCTCTCCAATGAGCCGCTGCTGGCGAAGGACGTCGTCGAATATTGGGGACAGGCGGTCGCCATCGTCGCCGCCGAGACCGAGGCGCAGGCGCGCGCGGCGGCGGCGCTTGCCGTCATCGACTATGAGGATCTTCCGGCACTTCTGACCATCGATGCGGCGCTCGAGGCAAAGAGCCTCGTCATCAGGCCGATGAAGATGGAGCGAGGCGATGTGGACGGGGCTTTCGGCCGGGTGACGTACGCGCTGGAAGGCGAGGTGCGCGCGGGCGGGCAGGATCATTTTTACCTCGAAACGCAGGTCGCTCAGGCCGAGCCCGCCGAGGAAGATGAGATGCGCGTTATCTCCTCGACGCAGCATCCGAGCGAAGTACAGCATATCGTCTGCCGTCTCCTCGGGGTTCCCTATGCCGCGATCACGGTGGAAGTCCGCCGTATGGGCGGCGGATTCGGCGGCAAGGAAAGTCAGGCCTCCCAGATCGCGGGCATGGCGGCGGTTCTCGCCCGTCTTTCCCGGCGGCCTGTGCGGCTTCGTCTCTCGCGCGACGTCGACATGATGATGACGGGCAAGCGCCACGATGTGCTGGGGCGCTTCAAGCTCGGCTTCGACGATCACGGCCGGATCGACGCGGCGGATATCGTTATAGCGATCAGGGCCGGCAATGTGCCCGACCTGTCGGGGCCGGTCCTGCAGCGCGCGCTTTGCCATGTCGACAATGCCTATTATCTGCCGAATGTGCGGGTGAACGGTTACGCCTGTAAGACGCACACGGTTTCCAACACGGCTTTCCGTGGCTTCGGCGGACCGCAGGGGATGATCGTCGCCGAGGCGATGATCGCGCATGTCGCAGCGAAGCTCGGCAAGACCATCGATGAGGTGCGCGCCGCCAATTATTATGGCGACGAGGGCCGCAACACGACTCCCTACGGGCAGCGCGTGACAGCCAATAATATGCCGCGCATCCTCAAGGAGATCGAGGAGAGCGCGACAATCGCGGCGAGGCGTAAGGCTATCGACGCCTTCAATGCGCAAAGTCCCATCGTCAAGAAGGGCCTCGCGCTCTTTCCCCTGAAGTTCGGTATTTCCTTCAACATGCCGACGCTCAATCAGGCGGGTGCGCTCATCCATGTCTATACGGATGGAAGCGTGCATCTCAATCAGGGCGGTACGGAGATGGGGCAGGGGCTCTATCTCAAGGTGGCGCAGGTCGTCGCCGAGTGCTTCCAGATCGATATCGAACATGTGCGCGTCTCCTCCACGCGCACTGACAAGGTGCCCAATACCTCCGCGACCGCTGCATCCGCAGGGTCCGACCTCAACGGCATGGCGGCGCTTGCGGCGGCGGAAATCATCAAGGGCCGCATGCGCGATGTGGCTGCGATGAAGTTTGGCGTTGCGGTGGAGGAAGTGATATTCGCCAATGGTCGCGTTTATGGCGGCCAGGAATCGCTGAGCTTCGCGGAGCTTGCGAAATATTGCTGGCTGGAGCGCGTCTCGCTCTCGGCTGCGGGCTTTTACAAGACGCCCGACATTCACTTCGACGCTGAAAGCTGCACGGGCGAGCCTTTTTATTACTTCACCTATGGCGTCTGCGTCGCGGAAGCGGCCATCGATACGCTGACCGGCGAAAACCGGATCCTGCGCGCCGACATTATCGAGGATGTGGGTGCCTCGCTCAATCCTGTCATCGATATCGGCCAGATCGAAGGCGCCTTCGTTCAAGGTATGGGCTGGCTCACCATGGAAGAGTTGTGGTGGGACGAGGAGGGGCGCCTCAAGACCCACGCGCCCTCGACCTATAAGATCCCGACGAGCCGCGACATCCCCGCGGACTTCCGCGTGAAGCTTCTCGGCGATGCGCCAAACGCGAAGCCGACGATCTTCCGTTCCAAGGCGATCGGCGAGCCGCCTTTCATGCTGGCGCTCGCTTGCTTCCTCGCGCTTCAGGATGCTGTAGCATCCGTGGTGGGTGCGCAAAGCGCGCTCAGGCTTGAAGCGCCTGCGACGCCGGAAGCGATCCTCCGCGCGCTTGGCCGCGTCGAATAGGGGAAGTCGGAATGTGCAATGAGAGTGAT
>JAJXZC010000814.1 GCA_021780275.1 Pseudomonadota bacterium | reverse complement strand
CTCACTCGGCGCCCTCGGTATCATCACGCAGATCCGCGTCCAGGCGCAGCCGCTCTACAAGCTGAAGCGCCGCACATGGATCGCACCCGTAGACGAGATGCTGGAGCAGGTGCCGGAACTCGAAGCGAAGAACCGCAACTTCGAATTCTACTACATCCCCTTCTCCGGAATGGCGCTCGGCATCGTGAACAACGAAACGAACGAGCCCGAAACGCCGACGCCCGTGAACGAGGACGATGACGGCTTGCGCGAATTGAAGATGCTGGAAGACTGGCTCGGCTGGGCGCCCTCGCTGCGCCGCTGGGCGATCCAGAAAGCGCTCGCAGGCCGCGCGGCGGAGGAGCGCGTCGACTATTCCCACAAGACGCTCGCCACCGAACGCGGCGTGCGTTTCAACGAGATGGAATATCACCTGCCGCGCGAAGCGGGCCCCGCGGCGTTGCGCGAGATCATCGACACGATCGAGAAAAACAACATCAAGGTCTATTTCCCGATCGAGTTCCGCACCACCGCGCCGGACGACATCTGGTTGAGCCCCTTCTATCAGCGCAAGACCTGCTCGATCGCGGTCCACCAGTTCCACGAATGGGATTATCATCCCTACTTCGCGGCGATCGAACCGATTTACCGCAAGCATGAAGGCCGCCCGCATTGGGGCAAGCTCAACACGCTGACGGCGAAGGATTTCGAAATGCTCTATCCGAAGTGGAAGGATTTTCTGGCCGTGCGGGCGGCGCTCGATCCAGAGGGCAAGTTCCTCAATCCATATTTGAAGACGGTGTTCGGGGTGGCATAAGACAGTATACGATATAGCTCAATTTCCTTTGACGCCGAACACCTCTCCGAGGGGGGTGATCGAACCCTCTTAAAGGGAATGGAGAAGAGCCCCGATGAACGGACAAGTGACGGGAGTGTGCCGCCTTCTGGCAATCTTCATCGCTATCTCTCTTCTGTTTGGAGTGCTGGCCACCGGCCATTCGTTGGCAGCAGATGCCGCATGCGCTCTAAAAAACGATCAGGCGCCTGAAGATACGATCGCTCAATGCGGCTCAGTCATCGAAAATCCAAACACATCGCCCGGCGAACTGTCGAAAGCCTATTTTATACGTGGTTCGGCCTATAGGGAGCGGTCCTATGGAGACAAAAAAAGCTATGCGCTCGCGTTAGCGGATTTTGATGAGGCGTTGCGTCTGAAACCAGATTTTATAGCTGCGCTTTATGGGCGCGGCTTGACGTTCTACATTCTCGGTCTACACAAAAAAGCCATTGCGGATTTCGACGCCGGGCTGCGTCTAGTACCCGGCGATCCAATCATCAGCTTCATGCGAGGCACGACGAATGAGGCACTTGAGCGCTATGAAGCGGCCATTTCGGACTTTGATGTCGTCATTCGCGCAAGACTGCCCGTCAACTATACGTTAGCCATCACAAAGCGTGGAACCCTGCATCGCAAGCTGGGGCAGATCGACCTCGCGATGAATGATTTCAATGAAGCACTTCGCGCAGATCCAAAGTTTGGGTACGCATATTGTGAGCGCGGTCAGACCTTCGAAGACGCTGACAAGAATAGTCTTGCTCTGGCGGACTACGACGCCGCGATCAGATTTAATCCAAGTATATGTCTCCGAAATCGTTCCAGCCTCAGGTCGAAGATGGGCGATAAAGCTGGAGCAAAAGTTGACCAAGATCGTATAACCGCGATTGAATCAGGCAACCACAGCGCATCCAAACGCTAAGCCCAATCAGTTCGCCTGCCTCGGCGGCACGACCGGCAGTGGCGCGACTTCGACGCCTTCCTCGATCAGTTCGCGTGCCTCGTCGAGCGTCGCCTCGCCATAGATCTCGCGATGCTCTTCCTCGCCATAGTGAATGCGGCGCGCGGTCTCGGCGAACTGGTCGCCGACATAATCGCAATTCTCTTCGACGTGTTTCCTGAGCGCCGTCATCATGGCGATCATTTTCTGCGCAACCTGCGTCGCGTCGATGCTGTCGCTCTTCTTCGTGCCGGCAAGGCTCGGCGCCATCAGGCCCTTGCGCACATCGGCGCTGCCGCAGACCGGACACGTGACCTCTCCGGCCTTGACCTGTTCGTCAAAAGCGGATGACGAACGGAACCAGCCGTCGAATTCGTGGTCTTTCTTGCAGAGAAGCGCGTAGCGAATCATGACGCTTCCTTCACGGTCGCAAGCGAAGCCCTGGGCACCTCGAAATCCTTGTCGTGGAGAAGGCTCGGCACGCGGCCACGTGCTTCGTCGATCTTTGCCGGATCGATCTCGGCCATGAAGATGCCGGGCTCCGTGCCGCCCTCGGCAAGCACCTCGCCCCAGGGTGCGACGATGAGACTGTGCCCGAAGGTTTCGCGGCCGTTCTCGTGCCGGCCGCCCTGCGCCGCGGCGAAGACGAAGGCACCGTTCTCGATCGCGCGGGCGCGGAGCAGAATATGCCAATGCGCCTCGCCCGTCTGCCGCGTGAAGGCCGCGGGCACGGTGAGGAAACGCGCGCCCGCATGGGCCAGCGCGCGATAGAGATAGGGAAAGCGAAGGTCGTAACAAATCGTGAGCCCGACCCGCCCCCAGGGCAGATCGGCAGTCACCGCTTCGGTCCCCGCGTCGAAATTCCGCGACTCGCGATAGGATTCGCCACCCGCCAGATCAACGTCGAACATGTGGATCTTGTCGTAGCGCGCGGCGATGGCGCCATCGGGCGCAACGAGAAAAGAGCGATTGGCGAGCTTCGCGTCGCCAACCTTGATTGGCAGCGAACCGATGGACAGCCAGATTTTCTTTTCGCGGGCGACGGCGCGAAGCGCGGCGAGCGCCGCGTCATCTTCCTCAGCCCACGTCTTCTCGAAGAGAAGGCCGCGTTCGGCTTCCATGATCGAGGTGTTCTCCGGCGTCAGCACGAAGCCCGCGCCCTCATTCGCCGCACGAGCGACGAGCGACACGGCGGCTTCCGTATTCGCCGCGACATCGCGCCCCGCGCGCAACTGCACGCAGGCGGCGATGAAGGAGGGTGAGCGGGGGCCGGTCATGTTTTGCTTCAGGCCGCGAGCAGCGGATCGAGCTTGCCCTGGCCTTCGAGGGCATAGAGATCGTCGCAGCCGCCGACATGCGTTCCGCCGATGAAGATTTGCGGCACGGTGTAACGTCCATTGGCGCGGGCGGTCATCTCGTCGCGCTTCGCGGCGTCCATGCTCACATCAATCTCGTTGAACTTCACGCCCTTCTTGCCGAGCAAGGCCTTGGCCCGCATGCAATAGGGACAGGTCATCGTGGTGTAGATCGTCACTTCCGCCATGGGCGGCACTCCTCAGAAAACAGGTTTATATATCATATAGTTGCTCCCTCGCCGGGAACAACCCGCGCCAGACAGAGCACCCTAACCTCCGCCGCGCCGGCCACATTCAGCACCCGGGCGCAGGCCTCGACGGTCGCGCCGGTCGTGATCACATCGTCCACGATCACGACGATCCGGCCCTTCACCAGTTCGCGCGCGCGCGCCCGGAGCCTGAAGGCGCCCGCCACATTGCGTCGCCGGGCCGCGCCGGAAAGCCCCACTTGCGGCCGCGTCGCCCGCACCCTCTCCAGGAGATCGGGCACGAAGGCGACGGCGGAGAGGTGCGAAATGCGCCGCGCCAGTTCCGCCGACTGGTTGAAGCGCCGCGAGAATAGCCGCCGCCTGTGAAGCGGCACCGGCGCGATGAAATCGGCGCCCTCCAGCAGCTCCGCCCCCGCCCGCGCCATCCAGCGGGCAAAGGCGGGCGCCGCCTCCATGCGGTCGGAATATTTGAAGCGGTGGACGAGCCTCGCGCTCTCGTCCGAATAGCGCATGACCGCGCGGGCCCGTGCATAGGGTGGCGGCGAGGCGAGCGCCGCAGCGCTGACAATGCCTGGGCCGGGGTCGAAGGGAAATGGAACGCCGCTCACGGGGCAAAAAGGCGCTTCGATGAAGGCCATGGCCGTCCAACAGGTGCCGCACAGGGCTCCATGCGCCTCGACCCCCTGACCGCAGGAGAGACAGAGCGGCGGCAAGGCTATGTCGGCAAGCCGGCGCCCAAACCCGACTGCCGCCCGCGCCCAGCCTCTGCCCCGCTCCGCGAAGCCCGGTGTTTCGTCAATGCCCCCGTCCATATGCGAAACCTAGCCCTCCGAAGCTTCCGGGCAAAGCCCGCGCTTGCAGGCAGGCCCCACGATCACCATGATGCGCGCCATGCAACAGGCCTCCACCATGCTCGTTTTCGACCGCAATTTGCATGCGCGACGCCGCGCAAGGGCCACGGCCGGATTCGCTGATCACGACTTCCTCGTTCGCCGCGTCGTCGAGGAATTCGGCGACCGGCTCATGGCGGTCAACCGCAACTTCCCGCTTGCGCTCGACCTCGGCAGCCATCTCGGCGCGCTCGTCCATGCCGAACTTCCGGCGGGAAAGATCGGAACCGTGGTGGCGACCGATCTCTCCCCCGCGATGATTGCGCGAGGCAAGGGCCTGCGGCTCGCCGCCGACGAAGAACGCCTTCCCTTTCGCGACGGCAGCTTCGATCTCATCGCCAGCGCGCTGTCGCTTCACTGGACCAACGATCTTCCGGGCGCGCTGATCCAGATTCGCCGCGCGCTTGTGCCTGACGGGCTTTTCCTTGGCGCTGTCTTCGGCGGCGACACGCTGACCGAGCTCCGCCAGTCGTTGACCGAAGCGGAGATCGAACTCGAAGGCGGATTGTCACCGCGCGTTTCGCCATTCGTGGAGCTGCGCGACATGGGCTCGCTCCTCCAGCGGGCGGGCTTCGCGCTTCCCGTGGTCGATTCAGATCGCGTCACCGTGCGCTATGCGAACGCGCTG
>JAJXZC010000841.1 GCA_021780275.1 Pseudomonadota bacterium | reverse complement strand
AGTTGATGTTCCAGGTGGCGAGCTTCAATTTCACGTCGTATGTCCGTCCTGTCGCTGGAGCGGCCGGGCGCGGCCGGTCAGAAAAGATTGAAGGTAAGCCCCGCGATGCCGATGGGCCAGCGGCCGCGCGCGAACAAGGTGAATTTGCGCCGGAAGGGGTGATCCTCGTTGGCGCCGGCGATGAGCGTCAACGCCGCGCCATGCGCCGCCTGAATGCCCGCGCCGACGCATGCGTTCATCAGCGGTTCGTCGTCGATGCCGGCAAGCTCGCAGGCCTCGACCACGGCGGCGGCGATGCGCTCGCCGAGGATCGCCGAGACATGGGTCAGTGCGATCGAGAGGCCCTCTTCGGAAATCGCATCCAGCGCATCGGCAGCAAGGCCCGCCCGCAGCTGCTCTTCGGCTTCCCATTGCGCCGTGTCGAAATCGAGGCTCGCCGCGGCGTCGCCGGCATCTTCCCAGTTCATGACGCCGGCGACTTCGACATCCGGGAAGCCGAGCCCGTCGAGATAGGATCGCGCCAGCGCGGCGTCCTCGCGGGCGATCGGACTTCCGACCTCGGCAAACCAGGGCATGGCGGCCGCTTCCTCCGCAAAGAGGCGCACGCCCTTCAGAAGCGGGATCTCTTCCTCCAGAGCCTCGAGCTCGTCATCGCTCAGCGTGATGTGAGGTTCGTCGTCGTCTTGCATGGAAACCCCGGCGCGCCCCGGCGCGGCAAATCGTTCGTCGGACAAGACTTATACATCGGTTGTGGGGGTTATGGGGGATGAGGGGGCGACTGAAAAGTTGCGCCCCGGCTTTCATTGTCAAAAACGGGGCGCGGAAAAAGTTGCGCCCCGGCCTTCATTGTCAAAAACGGGGCGCGGAAAAAGTTGCGCCCCGTCAGGGGGGCGACGGGGCGCAACAGCGCTTCTTCTGCGCTTGACGCCGGGAGGGGAATTCCGGCGCCTTTGGGGCCAGAGCACCATGCCGAACGAGCGGGGGGCAGGTCCGTCCGGCAGGCTCAACGCTCCGCCCTCATAGCCTGCTAAATATGTCGCCCGGGCCGCGGGTTCAATGCCCCGTCTTCACCTTCTCTTGATGAATTCCAATTCTCACGCCGCGCGGTGAAAATCCCGCTTTTTCAATGAGTTGGGCCCATGGAGAAATCCATGGGCCCACGCCAAATTGTCGCGGCCCGGTTTTCGCGGGCATGTTCGCTCCATTCCGGCACGGTTCAGATCACGCCGAGATCCCTCGCGATCAGGTCGATGCACTTGCGGGCAAGGCCGAGCATCTCGTCGATTTCGCCTTCGGTGATGACCAGCGGCGGGCTCAGCACCATGGTATCGCCGATGGCACGCATGACGAGGCCGTTCTCGAAACAATGCACACGGCAGCGATAGCCGACATCGAGTTCGGCGGGATATTTCTCCCGCGTCTTCTTGTCCTTCACGAGTTCGATCGCACCGAGAAGGCCGACGCCGCGCGTCTCGCCGACCAGCGGATGGTCGGCGAGTTCGGCGAGCTTCTTCTGGAAATAGGCGCCGATGGCGCCGCCCGCGCGCTCGACGAGCTTTTCCTTCTGCATGACGTCGAGATTGGCGAGCGCGACGGCGCAGGCGACCGGATGGCCGGAATAGGTGAAGCCGTGCGACCACTCGTCCTTCGCGTTGAAGAGCGCCTCGCCGACGCGCGGCCCGAGGCCCACCGCGGCGATCGGCTGATAGCCCGACGACAGGCCCTTGGCCATGTTGATCATGTCGGGCTCGATGCCATAGGTCTCCGAGCCGAACCAGTTGCCGGTGCGGCCGAAACCGCAGATCACTTCATCGACATGGAGCAGGATGTCGTACTTCTTGCAGATGCGGTTGATCTCTCCCCAGTAGTTCGCCGGCGGGATGATGAGGCCGCCCGCTCCCTGCACGGGTTCGGCCACGAAGGCCGCGACATTCTCCGCGCCGAGTTCGAGGATTTTCTCTTCCAGCGCGCGCGCCGTCTTGAGGCCGAATTCCTCCGGCGTCATGTCGCCGCCGTCGCCGAACCAGTAGGGGCAGGGAATATGGACGAAGCCCGGCAGCGGCAGACCGGACTGTTCCTGCATGCTGGTGAAGCCCGAGAGCGAAGCGGCGGCCATGGTGACGCCGTGATAGCCCTTGAGGCGGGAGATGATGATCTTCTTGTCCGGCTTGCCCTGGAGCTTCCAGAAATAGCGGATGATCTTCACCGCGCTGTCGTTTCCTTCCGAACCCGAATTGGCGAAGAAGAAGCGGTCGATGCCTTTCGGCGTCACTTCGGCGAGGCGATGGGAAAGTTCCGCCGTATAGGGCGTCGTCGTCTGGAAGAAGGCGTTGTAATAGGGCAGTTCCTTCAGCGCCTTGTAGCCCGCTTCGGCCAGTTCCTCGCGGCCATAGCCGACCTGCACGCACCAGAGGCCGGCCATGCCGTCGATCAGGCGGTGGCCTTCGCTGTCATAGAGATAGACGCCCTCGGCGCGGGTGATGACGCGGGCGCCCTTCTTCGCGAGGTCGTGATGGGTGGTGAAGGGGTGGAGATGATGGGCGGCGTCCATCTCCTGCCAGCGTTTCGTCTGATTTGATTTCGCAAGTGTCTGCGACATGGGAGTGCTCCGTTTTTCCGGGAATGCGACGATGCGGAAAGCGCGCGGGGGCTTCATGACGCCCGCGCCGGAGCGCTCCTAGGGATTGTAGCCGATGCGCGCGCAGAGGATCAGAAGCTCGCGCTTCCGGATGCGGCTGGAATGGAAACCTGTGTCGGACATGGCGATATCCTATCGCGACATCGTTCCGGACGCCAGAAGCGAGGAAGCATCAGGCGCGGGCGAAGGCCAGCAACGGCCCGATTTCATGCGCGTCGGCGGCGCGAAGGGCGGCGACATAGGCGGCCCGCAATTCGCCCGTATCTGTCAGGTTCGCGCCGCCCCAGCTGAACAGCTCTTCACCGAGCCGTTCGATCAGAAGATCGGCCATGAGACGCGCATGGCGACCATTGCCGTTGGGAAAGGGATGAATGGCAACGAGCCGGTGATGGAGGCGAATGGCAATCTCGTCCGCGGGGTAGGTCTCCTGTTCGACCCAGTAACGGACATCGTCGAACAGCATGGGCATCTCGCCCGGAATCCTATAGGCGGCGATCCCGATATTTCTCTCCGTCCGACGATATTCTCCCGCCCAGTCCCATACCTCATCGAACATCCGGCGATGAAGCGAGGAAGCAAAATCCACGGTCAACAGATCGGCGGGCCTTCGATTTCGCAGCCGCCGCGCCCAAGCTGCGCCCTTGACGATGTTTTCCTGCTCGGCCTCGTTCAAATCCCGCCGGTGCGTAATCCAGCTTTGCCGAAGTCCGTCCCGTTCCGAGGGCGCCAGTGGTGTCGCGTCGTCGGGCTCGTGAAAAAGTTCCGTCATTTCCTATTTCGCGGGTCATCCCGCCAAAGATCGCGGTCCCTGATCGTGTCGCGAATATAGGCTTCCACGCGAGCCTCGAATTCCGCGTCGCCCGTTTCCTGCGCCTCGAGCTTCATCGTATGGGCGACGCGTTCGAGTTCGTGAATAGCGATCTGGCGCGCGCGAAGGGCGACGGCATTTTGAAGCGAGGAATTGGGAACGAGGGCGTACACCAGCGTGCAGTCGAGCGCCTCGGCCGCCCGGCGCAGCGTATTGAGCTGAACCGTGCCTGCCGCCTCGGACTTTTCAATCGTCTCCACGGTCTGGGGACGGACGCCGAGCCTCGATGCGAACTGAACGCCGGTCATGCCCAGAGCGTCGCGGATCGCCCGAATCCAGCCCCTTGAGGGGGCCTGGAACCGCGCTTCCGGCTTCAAGCCCGAAAGCCTTTCATCCAGCCGCTCCCTCGCACGGCGACGCAGATCATTTTTCATGGTACAGCCTGATTTTAGAATATTAATATCAGCCTACAAGTTGATATTACATTCATGAAATCAGGCTGCAAGATGAATTTTTGTGCGGCCCGCACCCCGTCCTCCAGCTCACCTCAGCAAGCCGGCCTTACACGTTCAGCAGCAGATGCTCGCGTTCCCAGGCCGAGATCACCTGCTGATAGGCCTCGTGCTCGGTGTATTTGACGTCGAGATAGACGGTCACGAAATCGGCGCCGAGGATTTCCTTCAGGTCGGACGAGGTGCGCAGATTGTCGAGCGCGTCGAGGAGGTGGCGCGGCAGGCCGTAGCGCTTGGATTCGTAGGCGTTGCCCTTCATCTCCTTGGTCGGCACGAGTTCGTTCACCATGCCGATATAGCCGCAGGCGAGCGAGGCGGCGATGGCGAGATAGGGGTTCGCGTCGGCGCCCGGCACCCGGTTCTCGACGCGACGTCCGTTGCGTTTCGCCTCCGGCACGCGCAGGCCCACCGTGCGGTTCTCATGGCCCCAATGGGTGTTGATGGGGGCCGCGAGGTCGCGAACGATGCGACGGTAGGAATTGACGTTGGGCGCGATGAGCGGCATCGCGCCGGCGAGATGCTTCTGCAATCCGGCGATATAGGAGAGAAAGAGTTTCGTATCGCGGCCCTGCTTCGTCGCGAAGAGATTCTCGCCCGAATTCACGTCGACGATCGACTGGTGGATATGCATCGCACTGCCGGGCTCGCCCTCATAGGGCTTGGCCATGAAGGTCGCATAGACGCCGTGCTTCATCGCCGCCTGGCGCATGGTGCGCTTGAAGAGGAAGGTCTGGTCGGCGATTTCGAGCGGGTCGCCGTGATCGAAATTGATCTCGACCTGGGCCGCGCCCGATTCATGGATCAGCGTGTCGATGTCGAGATCCTGCGCTTCGCAGAAATCATACATGTCCTCGAAGATCGGATCGAACTCGTTCACCGCGTCGATGCCGT
>JAJXZC010000704.1 GCA_021780275.1 Pseudomonadota bacterium | reverse complement strand
ACGCTCTACGCGACGCGTGGCTTCGAATATGGACTGGCCGCCGAGAAGCTCGAGCTCGTCGATGGGCAGACTGGCGACCAACCCATAGAGCTTGTCATTCTGCCACTTGTTATAGCGCGCCATCTCCACGGCGATGGTCGCATAGCCGCTCACGCAAGCAACTCTTCGATTGCCTTCACGACCGTAGCGTCGTCGGGCGCGACGCGGCTGCCGAAGACTTCGACAAGTTCGCCATCCGGCCCGATCAGATATTTATGGAAGTTCCATTTGGGCAGCGCGTCCTCGCCCGCCACTTCCGCAATCCATTTGTAGAAGGGATGCGCCTCCTCGCCGAGGACCGAGTGTTTCACCGTCATCGGAAAATCGACGTCATAGTTCACTTCGCAAAAGGAAATGATTTCTGCTTCCGTGCCGGGCTCCTGCGCGCCGAAGTCGTTACAGGGCACGCCGAGTACCACCAGCCCGCGCGCGCGATAGCGCTCCCACAGGCCCTGCAATTCACGATATTGCGGCGTCAGCCCGCAACGGCTCGCCACATTCACCACCAGCACCGCCTTGCCTTCGTATTCCGAAAGCGGAAGGGCCTCGCCCCTGATGGTGCGAAATTCGAACTGATGTGCGTTCATGACCTCATCCTCCTTCATGTGCGGGCCCAGCGTAGCACGTCCATATTCGCGCTTCATCAGAGGCCTCGCAAATGGTTAGGATGGCTCACCGACCCGCAAAGCGAGATATTTCATGTGTGACACGATGGTGGTCCGCCCGGCCATGACAAAATCCGGGGCGCTTCTCTTCGCCAAGAATTCAGACCGCGAGGCCAATGAGGCGCAATATCTTCAGCATGTGCCCCGCGCAAGCCATGCCGCCGGATCGACGCTCAAGTGCACCTATATCTCGATCCCCCAGGTCGCCGAGACCCATGCTGTCCTTCTCTCCCGCCCCTTCTGGATGTGGGGGGCTGAAATGGGCGCCAACGAGCACGGGCTCGTCATCGGCAATGAAGCCGTCTTTGCGAAGATCGCCCCGCAGAAGCAGGAAGCCCTCATCGGCATGGATCTGCTGCGCCTCGGGCTTGAGCGCGCCGCCAGCGCCGATGAAGCCGTCCATGTCATCACCTCGCTTCTCGCCGCCCACGGTCAGGGCGGCAATTGCGGGCATCTGGGGCATTTCGAATATCACAACAGTTTCCTTGTCGCCGACGCCGCGGGCGAGGCGCTGGTCATTGAAACCGTCGGTCACGACTGGATCGTCGAGCGCGTCACCGACCGACGCTCGATTTCCAACACCTATACCATCGGCACGAAATTCGAGAGCATGAGCCAGGGCCTCATCCCCACGGCGCTCGACCATGGCTATCTGCGCGAAGGCGACACGCTCAACTTCGCCGAGGCCTTCGCCAATCGCCATCGCTCGAATTTCGCTACGGGCTCAACGCGCTGGTGCCGTACGAGCGCGCTCATCGATAGCCGCCCCAAACAGGACCCCGCCGCCATGATGGCCATCCTCCGCGACCATGGGCCCAAGGCCGCGCGCGAGGCCGACTGGCGGCCCGACGGCGTCATGGGCGGCTCGGTCTGCGCCCATGCCTCCTGGGGTCCCATCCGCCGCTTCGGCCAGACGACCGCCTCATGGGTGGCGGAACTGGGTGAGGGCCGCGCCGTCCATTGGGTCACCGGCACCTCCGCGCCCGACACGTCAATATTCAAGCCCGTCTTCTTCGGTCCGGAGTTCGAAGGCGCGGACCTGCCCGACTTCGGCCCCGCACCCACTGACAGCTTCGACCCCAGCACGCTCTGGTGGTCGCATGAACGCCTCCACCGCGCTGTGCTCGAGGACTATGCCCCCCGCATGGCCGCCTTTGCCGCCAAGCGCGACCGGCTGGAACAGAGTTTCATCGAAAGGGTGGACGCCCTCATCGCCCGCGGTGGCACCGCCGAGGAGGCTGGCGCGCTCAGCCGCACCATCTGGAAGGAAGCGGCGGAAGCCGAGCGCGGCTGGCTTGCCGATGTCCTGGCCGTCCGTCCCCGGGCCAACAAGCGCCCGTCGCATCTCTACCGCATGCATTGGAAGCGGCTCGCCCGGCTTTCAAAAATGCCTGCCTGAGCGGCAATTCCAGGGGACCAGCCTTAAAAAACTTACCCGATTGGCATTCTTGGTTAACTTTTTCTCAAAACCTTGGCCTCAAGGTAAAGACATTCTCAATTCCGATAGGCGGGTTCTGTCCCGTTGGGGTAATTGCATGTCGACGCTGAAAAACCTTCTGGCCTCCGCGCTCTATATCCTGCCCTCCGCCGGTCTGGCTTACGGGCTCGAAAACCTAGGCCTTCTGGAAACGAAACTCGCCATTCTCGCAGGTCTCATCGCCTGCCTATTGGGCGCCGAAGCTCATGCAGCCTTTAGCCGGCGCGTCGAACGCCAGAAAGTGCGCGGGGAACTCACCGAACTCAGCGAAGTAGCCTCCGAGCTTTCCCGCGAGCTTGATCTCGCAGGCGAGCGCATCATCGAACTTGAAGACCGCTTCGAGCGCGAAACCACCGCGCGCATGGAACGCATCTTCTCTGAAATCCGCGTCGTGGAATCGCTCGTGAAGCGCCTTGCCGAAACCCGCGAAGCGCCGCCCATGCCGGTGCCCACGGTCGTGCCCGCTGGCGCGCCGCAGATGCAGGCGAACCTCGCCAAGGCCTATCCCTCGCTCGCCGCCGTCGAGCCGGAAGATGCCGAAGAAGAACAGGATATCGCCGAACTCAGTGACAGCGACCTTCTCGAAACCATCCGCCGCTCGCTCGAAGCCAATCGCGTCGATCTCTATCTCCAGCCCATCGTCACGCTGCCGCAGCGCAAGACCCGTTACTACGAAGGCCTGTCGCGCCTGCGCGCCGAAGATGGCGCGCTCATCATGCCGCGCGATTACATGCGCGTCGCAGAGCCTGCAGGCATGATGCCGACGGTCGACAACATTCTTCTCTTCCGTTGCATCCAGGTCGTGCGCAAGCTTGCTGCCCGCAACAAGCATGCGGGCGTCTTCTGCAACATCTCGGCCTATTCGCTTCTCGACAGTGACTTCTTCCCGCAGTTCGTCGACTACATGCAGCACAATCAGGATCTGGCGCAGCATCTCATCTTCGAGTTCAGCCAGATGACGGTCAACGGCATGGGTCCCATCGAACAGGAAAGCCTCGCCTCGCTTGCGGCGCTGGGCTTCCGCTTCTCGATGGATCAGGTGACCAAGCTCACCTTCAATCCGATGACACTGCATGACCTCAACTTCCGCTTCGTCAAGATTCCGGCAGCCCTCCTCACCGAGGCCAACGAAGGCGACAGCGACATCCATGTCCATGACATCAAGGAAGTGCTGAAGCGCAACGGCATCCAGCTCGTCGTCGACAAGATCGAGACCGAGCGCGAAGTCGTGAACATCCTCGACATGAACGTGGAACTCGGCCAGGGCTACCTCTTCGGCGAACCCCGCCCCGTCCGCGAGGAAGTCACCCGCGCCGGCGACGAAAACCAGATGGCGATCGCGGCGGCCTGATTTCTCTTTCCTTTCAATGATGTGTCATGCGCGGGCTTGACCCGCGTATCCACGTCTTTGCCCAATCCACCGTTTGAAAGACGTGGATGGCCGGATCAAGTCCGGCCATGACGAAGGGTTATTTGAGCGCCCTCCATCAAGGTTTGACAGGAGCGGTCCGGGCGCTATCTTGCCCGCCGACCTGACCCACCCCCGAATGGAGCCGCCCCATGAGCACCGCCCAGCTGAAGTCCGTCATCGAAGCCGCCTTTGAGGCGCGCGACACGATCAATACGGGCACCAAAGGCGAAGTGCGCGAAGCTGTGGAAGCAGCCCTTCTCGGCCTCGACAGCGGTGAACTCCGCGTCGCCGAAAAGTTCCAGGGCGAATGGCTCGTCAACCAGTGGCTGAAGAAGGCCGTGCTCCTTTCCTTCCGTCTCAACGACATGGCCGTCATTGAAGGCGGTCCGGGCATGAACACCAACTGGTGGGACAAGGTGCCGTCGAAGTTCCAGGGCTGGGGCGAAGCCGAGTTCCGCAAGGGCGGTTTCCGCGCCGTGCCGGGCTCCATCGTCCGCCGCTCGGCCTATATCGCCAAGGACGTCGTGCTCATGCCGTCTTTCGTCAATCTCGGCGCCTATGTGGACGAGGGCACAATGGTCGATACATGGGTCACCGTCGGCTCCTGCGCCCAGATCGGCAAGCACTGCCATCTGTCGGGCGGCGTCGGCATCGGCGGCGTGCTTGAGCCGCTGCAGGCCAATCCCGTCGTCATCGAAGACAATTGCTTCATTGGCGCGCGCTCCGAAGTCGTCGAAGGCGTCATCGTTGGCGAGGGCGCGGTGCTCTCCATGGGCGTCTTCATCTCGGCCTCGACCAAGATCATCGACCGGGCAACCGGCGAAGTACACATCGGCAAGGTGCCGCCCTATTCGGTCGTCGTGCCGGGCTCGCTGCCGGGCAAGGTCAACCCGGACGGTTCGGCCTCGCCCAGCCTCTATTGCTGCGTCATCGTCAAGACGGTCGACGCCCAGACCCGCGCCAAGACCGCCATCAACGAATTGCTGCGCGACTAAGCGGTCTTAATTGACCCTTATCTGGGGCTAAGGTACATCGATTACATGACCGTACCTGAAGCCCCATATGATCCCCTCGACATTGCCGTCGATCTGATCCGTTGTCCGAGCGTCACCCCCGCCGATGAAGGCGCGCTGGCGACGCTGGCGGGCTATCTTGCGCCCTTGGGCTTCAACTGCGAACGCATGCATTTTTCCGATGTCGATACGCCGGACGTCGACAATCTCTATGCGCGGCTCGGCAGCGGTTCGCCCCACTTCTGTTTTGC
>JAJXZC010000380.1 GCA_021780275.1 Pseudomonadota bacterium | reverse complement strand
ACGCGCGAACGCATCCGCCAGATCGAGGCGAAGGCGCTGCGCAAGCTGAAGCACCCGTCGCGGAGCCGCAAGCTGCGCTCTTTCCTCGATAATTGATTTCCGCTCCCATCGAGCGACGATGAAAAGCCCGGGCCGCAAGGTCCGGGCTTTTTGTTTGGCCACCACGTTCGCGCGCGAAGCTGTTGGAACATGGCTGGTCACGGGCTAGCATCTCTATCCTGCCGGGGCGGGGGCCGGACACAAGGGGGAGGCAATCATGGATCTTCAACGGGGCGGCCGCGTCATTCTCATAAGCGGCCTCACGCTGGTTCTCGTCGGGCTTGTCTGGGGGCTCGTCGTGCCGCAGACGCCATTTCCGAGGCTCGCGCTTACGGCGCACACGGAATTCGAGGTGAACGGCATCCTGCTCATCGTGCTCGCTGGCCTGCTGCTGAAGTTCCGGCACAGCGTCGGCCCGCGCTCGGTGGCGGTCATGGTCGCCTATGCGTGGCTTGCCTGGTTGATGATGGCGTCCGAGGTGGCCAATTCCTGGTGGGGAACCAAGGGCATCCTGCCCATCGCGGCCGCACAGGCCGGCGCGACGGGCGGCGCCTCATGGCAGGAAACCTTCGTGACGCTCGCCCATGTCGTTCCGGGCCTCACGCTCATTCTCGCATGGACCTTGCTCCTCATCGGCTTTGTAAGGGGCCCTGCGACGCAGGACTGAGGCGCGGCCTCAGCTCTTCGGCTTCTTCGCCGCCTCGATCAGTGCACGGATCGCCCACCGCTTCACCTTGCGCGCTTCCGCATCGTCGAGCTGCAGCACGTCCTTGAAGACGATCATCGCCTCCGTGCCGACGATGAGCGCCAGCGCGTTGGTGAGCGTGTCGAGCGACGCGGGGCGGAACTCCTTGCGCGAAGGCGCAAGCGCCGCCTCGATCAGCGGCGTGCGCCTGTTCTGACGGGCGGGCAGGTCGTCCGCCGCGCCGTTCGCCCGCGTCATCAGCGAATTTGCGAGGAAGAGCCGCAGCGGGCCCTCGTTTTCGAGGATCATGCGGTGAAAGGCATCGTCGACGCGATCGACGCGCGAGACGGCATCGCCCGCCGAACTGCCGTGGAACAGTTCCTCGGCGTCGGGAATGGCGACGTCGAGCGGCGCCTCCAGCAGAAGCGTTTCAACATTCGGGAAATAGCGATAGGCGGTGGCTCGCGAGACAAGCGCTTCCTCTGCGATCTCTTCGAGGCTTGGCTTGCGGCCCTGCTTCAGGAGACGCGCCGCCGCCTGAAGCAGATCCTTGCGTGTGCGCCGCTTCTGGTTGGGGCGGCCGTTGCTTTCCATCGGTGCCACGGATCAGCCCTGCGGCAGCTGTCGCATGATGGCGGCGAGATCGAGCCAGACGTTCTCGCGCTGGATATCGCCCTTGTCCGTGAATTCGAAAACATGCAGCAGGCGGAACTCCAGCGGACGTCCCTTGCCTTCGAGGCCGAAGGGCGTCCCCACGGCCTTGCCGCTCCAGAGCGATTCATCGACCATGAAGCCGTCGCCGTAATAGCGCTTGAGGTTCTGCACCTGTCCGTCCGAAAGATCGGCGAAAAGGGCCTCGTAAAAGCCGCGCGCGCCCGCGCGGTCATGCGCGGGGCCCGTGGGCCAGCCGACAATGTCGTGCTCGACGTCAGGCGCCAGCGTCGCCAACACGCCGTCGATATCGTCGCGCGCCTCGAAGCTGAAATGCTCGTCGATCTTGCGGTCCATCTCTTCCCGTGTGAGCGCCATGGCTGCCTCCTTCGTTGTCGGGTAACGGCAACATAATGAGACAAAAGTATCATTACAACAGAAAAATCTCCTATGAAAGAAGTTGCCAAGGAAACTTGTTCGAGATAGTTTCCTTGGCAACCAATGGAGTCCCGCGATGACGAAGCCGAAGATCAGTCCGCTGGAGGCGCATCTCGGCTACTGGCTGCGCTACGTATCGAACCATGTCTCGCATGCCTTCGCCCGCAAGCTCGAGGCACGCGGCGTGACGGTCGCGGAATGGGTGGTGCTGCGCGAACTCTATGACGAGGAAGCGCTTGCCCCCAGCGTCGTCGCGGAGCGGATCGGGATGACGCGCGGCGCCGTCTCGAAGCTTGCCGACAGGCTCGTCGCCAAGGCGCTCGTCGCCCGCGCGGCGCAGGGCAGGGACCGCCGCTATCAGGCGTTGAGCCTCACGGGGCCGGCGCGCGCGCTGGTGCCCGGGCTCGCGGCGCTAGCCGACAGCAACGACGAGGAATTTTTCGGGCATCTCGCCCCCGCCGAGCGCGCGGCGCTGGCGGAGGCGATGAAGGACATTGTGCGGCGTCTCGGTCTGGGGTCGGTCCCGGTCGATTGAGCGCCGCCCGCGCAAAAGGGAGAGAACGGCATGAAGAGCGATGTGATCGCGGTGATCGAGGAATGCACGAAGGCCTCCGACGAGGCGCGCCTCACCTTTCCCGAAGTGGTGGCGAGGCTCGCGGCGGCGGGAGTCGAGCGCTATCACGCCGACCTGCAGCGCGCCGAAAAGACCTATTACCTGCCGGACGGCGCGTCGCATGTCGCGGTGAGTGCTTCCGTCGCCACCGTGCCCGCCGAGATATTCTCCGCAGCCGGCGTCGACGCCGCCGTGCGCGCGGTCCAGACGCGCGCGATCGACTACAAGGCCTTTTGCGAAAGGATCGTGGAGGCGGGCTGCGTTGGCTATCTCGTCTCGATCGCCGGCCGCCGCGCCGTCTATTACGGCCGCAGCGGCGAAACCCATGTCGAGCCGTTCCCGCCTGCGCGCTGACGGCGCGCGGCGAGGCGACGCGGCCAATAAGCAGGCGGCCAATAAAAAAGGCCGGGCGAAGCCCGACCTTTCCATTGATCCCCCGCGCGGGCCGGTACATCCGCGGCCGCGCAAGGATCGAATATGTGAGGCTCAAGGTGCCCCGATTGGCTGAAAGCCTCGCACCGTTTCACGACAGGACGATGAAGCCCGGCCTTTAGACGGCCTTTTTTGTGGCCTTCTTCTTCGGCGCGGGCGCTGCGGCCTTTGCCTCCGCCTCGGCCTGTTCCCTGGCGAGCCTCAATTCCCTGAGCCGCGCCGTCTTGGTGTCGCGGGCGCGGGCCTCGGTGGCGATCAGAAGCCGCGCGGCCTCGGTCGTCGCGTCCGCCTTGGTGGCGCGGAGAGGTGCGGGCGGAGCCGCCTTGAAAAGCGAAGACTTGTTGCGTGCAGCCATGTTCGGTTCCTTCCGGGCCCAGAAATGAAAAAAGGCCGGGTTTGCCCGGCCTTTCCCAACCATCCCGAGCCCGTCAGGGCAGGGCGCCATTACATCCGTGGTCGCCGTCAGGATGAAGTCACCGCACCGGAAAACCGGCTACCGGCATCTCTGCCGATCCTGCTCCGCCGCAGCGCCTGAAGCGCGCAACATCGCCGCGATGACCATCGTTAGAGCCAATATGGGGTGCGGAGCGGGGATTACAAGGGATGGTCTTGCTATCTCCGTCCGGGAGATGTGTCCCTCCCATCATCTATTCGAGACTGTACTTACCCGTCGCTGAGGCAGCATTTTTTGTGTTTCTTGCCACTGCCACATGGGCAGGGATCATTACGCCCGACCTTAATCTTGGGCCGAGCAATGAGATTTTTTGTTTTTGGCAGTTTTTTGAGCGCAATTTCGTCCTCAATGTCAAATTTCCACGCCCCTTTCAATTCGGCAGCAAGAAGTATTGATCCGTCGGGTCGAAGTGCAACGCCAAACCAGATATTGGCTTTTTCACTATATTTTCGAAGGCGGCAGTGGGCATGGAGCCGTCGCTCGGCCTCCTGAGCGTTCAGGTTACTAACGTGGATAGTTAGCCCGCCAGCCGAGTTTGAAAGCCCAATTGTAAAATCGTGCAGATCGCCATCTTCAGCCGTGAGTTTGCGTATTTGTGCGACGTATCTGTTGATCTCCTTGACGGTCTCTTCACTCAACTCCATCAACATAAACCCAAGCGACGTGGCGACTAGCTCAGATTCATCCTCGATCTGAGATACGAGCCGAGCGAATGGGGAGCCAACGAACCGCGTAAGAATTCCGTCAGGTGTTTTGGCGCCAGGCACGTCGTCCCTACGTGCGGCCATGGCGATGTCAAGCGCAGTCGAGATGTCGTCTGAGATCATCACCATATTGATGTTAGGTTCAGCCCAGAGGTTACGCTGCAAATGATAGGACAAAAGCGTGTGCTCATGGCTCATCAAAAAGCGGTCACCCCAGTGTGCGCGCAGCCACAGATAGCTTAAGAGACGCAACGGTGACTCAAGCATCTCAGTAATAGCGTCGAGCGCAAATACGTCTATGACGAGTGGTGTAAGTATCTTCTCTGTTGTCTCGAACTTAAGAAGCTGTCGAGCCTGAAAGGCCAAGGCCGGATAGTGGTCAGCTACTAGAGCCACGGGAAAAAAGGTCGTGATGTGACTTGGCAGATTCACAAACTGCCCGCTGCGACAGCGCAATGTCAGCGAGCGATCATCCAATAGCTTTGCGCAAGCCAATGCTTGATCTACGGCATCTTGCACGGCCGCCTTAAAATCTCCCTTCAATTGGAGGTCGTTACCTTTACGCGCCTCTAGTGTCAGCTTTTTCGACTTGGCCTGCAAAACTAAGGCGCGACCGCCGAAGAGTACGAGTACGTCGATTTCACCAAGGGTGTCATTCTTTCCTTTTAGAATCTCAACATTCTTAAACACGCATGCAGAGCCAAAGACTTTTATGAGGCGCTCATAAGCAAAATTTTCTGTAAAGTCGCCCCGGTGTTTTAGCGCTGTTGGTGCGTAGATCTTATCCGCACCCATCCAGTAAAAGGGCGCTTCATAAAATGCTTCGGTAATGCCATAGGC
>JAJXZC010000332.1 GCA_021780275.1 Pseudomonadota bacterium | reverse complement strand
GGTCTTGTGCGTCAGCGTCCGTGCCTCGATCGCATTCACCATGCGGCTGATGACCCTGGCCGTGTCCTTGATCGATTCCCGCTGGCCCATGTGTATTTCGCCGGGACGGAGATAGAGCGCGTGGCCACCGAGCTTCGTCATCGCCACCTCGAAGGACACGCGTGTCCGCGTCGACGGCTCCTCGAAGATCATGCCGAGAGAGGCGCCCTCGAGAAGGCGCGGCAGCGCGCCCTGCCGGTCCGCGTCCTTGGTGAGACGGATGAGCTGGAACAGGTTGAGAATTTCGGCCTTGCTGAAATCCTGCGTATCGATGAAGTGACGCATTTCGGGGGGACCTATCTTGTCTGGCGCATGGAGGTTGCGGAGGCTTGCGCAGCCGATCTAGACTCGGAGCGCATCGCGCCCACGAAGGCGCGCCACGATCCGGATTGCTGGGTGGATAAATGACCGAATTGACCGTCGCGGCGACGCAAATGGCCTGCGGCTCCGACCGCGACGAGAATATCGCGCGTGCCGAAAAGCTCGTCATCGCCGCGGCGGAACGCGGCGCACAGGTCATCCTGCTGCAGGAGCTTTTCGAGACGCCCTATTTCTGCAAGGACACCGAACCGGAGTTCCTGCATCTGGCGCTGCCGGTGGGCGAGAACCCCGCGGTTCGCCACATGCGCGCGCTCGCGCAGCGGCTCGGCGTCGTGCTTCCCGTGTCGGTCTACGAGCGGACGAACAACGCCCTCTACAACACGCTGGTCATGATCGACGCCGACGGCGACATCCTCGGCATCTACCGCAAGTCGCATATTCCCGACGGTCCCGGCTACAAGGAGAAATACTACTTCTCGCCCGGCGACACCGGCTTTCATGTCTGGAACACGCGCTTCGGCCGCGTCGGCGCCGCCGTCTGCTGGGACCAGTGGTTTCCGGAGACGGCGCGCATCCTGGCGCTCAAGGGAGCCGACGTCATCTGCTACCCGACCGCCATCGGTTCCGAGCCACACAATCCCGCGATCCATTCGCGCGATCACTGGCAGCGCACCATGCAGGGCCATGCGGCGGCGAACATGGTGCCCGTCATCGCCTCGAACCGGATCGGACGCGAGGAAGCGCGCACCTGCGGAATCACCTTTTACGGCTCCTCCTTCATTGCCGACATCACGGGAAAGAAGGTCGCAGAGGCCGACGAGGCCGGGGAAGCCGTGCTCACAGCGCAATTCGACCTCGAGGCCAACCGCCGCGCGCGCCTCGAATGGGGCGTGTTCCGCGACCGGCGCATCGACATCTATGGCGAGCTGCTGACGCTTGACGGACATCTGCGCCATCCGCTGCACAGATAACACGCACGAACGGGCGGCGCCAAGGCCCCTTGATCCGGCGCTGCCTTGCCCTACGTTGCACGTCATGGCCGTTCCGATGATCGTTGCGTACTTCGTCCTTATCGTGATGGATGATCGGCGCGTGGCGCCGCCGCCGCATTGATCGGCATCAAAGGTTCGGGCGGCTTGGCATAGCCCTTCAGGCGGTATAGACAAAGGCTTGCGGGGTCAGGCATTTAGGGGTCGAAATATCCGATCCGACTGCGCATATCGCACATAGGACAGGGACGCGGCTGCGCTGGAAACACGGACAGCCGCTCCGCGCCGGGAACCGTTCGCGCTATCGCAAAATGGATGGCACCGGCAAAGAAGCAGAAACGAACAGATGAGGTATGCGTGTCAGACGATCAGAAACCAACCCAAGAAGAAGTCGAATCCGCGGTGCGCACGCTGATCCGCTGGGCCGGCGACAATCCCGACCGCGAGGGTCTCATCGACACGCCCGGCCGCGTCGCCCGCTCCTATCGCGAGCTTTTCGCGGGCTACGACGCGGACCCCCGCGCCTATCTCGAACGGGTGTTCGAGGAAGTGGGCGACTACGACGAGCTGGTGGTGCTGCGCGACATCCGCGTCACGAGCTTCTGCGAGCATCACATGCTGCCCGTGGTCGGCGTCGCGCATGTGGGCTATCTGCCCTCCAAGCGCGTCGTCGGTATTTCGAAGCTTGCCCGTGTGGTCCAGGGCTTTGCCAAGCGTCTTCAGATTCAGGAGAAGCTGACCGCCGACATCGCCCAGGCGATCTACGAAATCCTGCAGCCGAAAGGCGTCGGCGTCGTCATTCGCGCCGAACACAACTGCATGACGCTGAGAGGCGTGAACTCTTTGGGCGCGACGCTGACGACGAGCCATCTGATCGGCGAAGTGCGCGACGATCCGCGCACACGCGAGGAATTCCTGCGGCTCACCGCCAATCACAACTAGACGGCGCCGGAAGCGGCGCGGACAAAATCAGCGGCGCACGTCCCGCCAGACGGTGCCGGGCGTGAAGAAGGGCGCACGGCCTTCGACATCGAAGCCGGAGGAGGGCGACAGCGTCTGGGCGAGCCTCGTCATGCGCGCGGCGCGGCGCATTCCCCCGATGTCCATCTCGACGCGCTGATGCGGAATTTCCCGGTAGCGGACAAAAGCCTCGAACTTGCCTGTGAAATAGCAAAGATCGAGGCCATGAACCTTCATTCCCCGAAGACGTTCCATGCCCTCCGCCGGCATCAGCCTTTTGCTCCGGCACCGAGCCCGCTCGCCGCGAGGAGAACCACCTTCTTCGCCTGCCCGATTGAAAGGCGCTGGTCCTGACGCAGACGGCGCCAACTGTCGAAGCCGAGAAGAAGATCGAGCGCCTCGAACCGCGTCCGGTCCTGCCGTATCGCCGGCGGCAGCGCCGCCCGCAACAGGGATCGCTGCTTGCGGTTCAGCGCCGCATGATCCTCGCGCACGAATTCCGACCGATGCTTGTGCACGTCCGCCGCCACCTTGAACGGCATGATCTTTTCGAACAGGACCGCGCGGCGGTCGACCAGCGCTTCGAGACGCAGCGGCCAAGCGCCCTCCGGCAACGGCGCCTCGAGGATGGGCTCGATTTCTGAGCGAATAACGTCAGACAGTTCGCGATAGAGGCTGTCCATGTCGTCGAAATGCCGAAACACGGTTCTGAGCCCGACATTCGCCCGCGCCGATACTTCCTCCGCGCTTGGGGAAATCTCTCCCTCGCGGATCAGGCACACCATCGCCTCGACGATGCGGCGGCGGTTCTCCCGTCCGCGCAGCCGCCGCCCGTCCTCGGTCTCCCGGGTCTTGCCTTCGGTCTTGATCCTGCTAACTCGCGCCATTGGTCCTTCCGCGACGGGCTCTTCCGAGCCAGAACTCCCTCATGCTTATGAGGCCAACGGCGATAAATGAAAAGACCGCTCCATATTCGCCCGGCACGGCGACCGGCAGGGGGCGCCACCAGAGAAAGAGGAAAAGCCCCAGCGCAAGCTCTCCGAGATGGACGAGAAGGAGGGCCTGCACCATCGACCGGTGCCGCAAGGCAACCAGAAAATCGACCGCCCCGAAGGCGATCTGGCCCGCGCCGACGGCGCCGATGAAGAAGAGGATGATCGGCCGGCCCGATGACAGATCGAGCCCGGCGATCGCGGTGAGCCCGCCATCAGGTGCAAAAAGATGGATCGATCCCCGGCCGAGATTGATCAGCCCGAGAAGGAAAACCGCGGCAATGGCGAGGTTCGATGGCTTCCCGTTCACGGGGCACCTCCCGACGGTTCTAGACGTTGTCGTTCAGTGTCGACCGGATGAGGAGCTGGCCCGCAAGCCCCGCTTCACGATCGACGCCGATCGCCATCACCTCGGGCGAGGTCGCGATCGCGACGAAACCCGCGGCCGAAGGATATTCGACGAGCGCAACCACGTCCCAGAGGTCCTCGACCTCGCCCATCACCACCTGCTTGAGGTCCGCCGAAACGAGGAACCTCCCGCCCGCGCCCTCGACGATGCCGCGCATCGCCGCCGCGTAGCGCATATAGGCTTCGCGGCCGCTGATCTTGTCCGGACGGCCATCCTTGTATTCCGCGACCTCGCGGAATTTCAGAAGGTTCAGCATGACGACGGGCGAAGGGTCCTTCGACCCGGCAAGCTCCATCAGCTGTTCGCGCGTCGGATAGACGGAAATTTCGAAATTCATCTCGACCACTCAGGATGTCTTGCGGATGAAGCTGTCGATCAGCGCGACAAGCTCCGCGGGCTTGTCTTCCTGCAGGAAGTGCCCGCCACCCGCGATGGTGACATGCGCCTGGCCATTCGCGCCCGGCACACGCTCGTGAAAAATGCGTTCGCCGCCCTTCGACACCGGATCGCCATCGCTGAAGGCCGTGAGAAAGGGCTTTTCGAATTTTTGCAGAACCTGCCAGGCTTTCTTGTTCTCATCGACCGACGCGTGCTCCGGCGTGATCGGAACGAGGGCCGGAAAGCGCCGTGCGCCCGCCTTGAAGCTCTCCTCGGGAAAAGGTGCGTCATAGGCGGCCTTCTCCACCGCGCTGAGGCCTCGCACGGTCCCCATGCTGACGATCTCGCCGACGGGGAGCTCGGGCACGGACTGGCTGAAATCGAGCCATTGCTTGAAGGCCTCGCTCCAGCCCGTGCCGATGGGGAGCCCCGTATTGGCGACGACAACCCGAGCGAATCGCTCCGGAAAGGCGGCGACGAGCCGCAACCCGATGAGCCCGCCCCAGTCCTGGCAGAAAAGCGTGATCCCCGAAAGGTCCTTCGCGAGGAGCCAGTCGCTCATCCACTTCACATGCCGCTCATAGGTATAGTCCGTCTGCTCGCTTGGCTTGTCCGAGCGCCCGAAGCCGACAAGGTCGGGCGCCACGGCGCGGTGCCCCCGCGCGATGAGACCCGGTATCATGTGACGATAGAGATAGGACCAGGAAGGTTCGCCATGGAGAAGAAGAACCGGAGCTCCGGACCTCGGACCCTCGTCGATCGAATGGATG
>JAJXZC010000285.1 GCA_021780275.1 Pseudomonadota bacterium | reverse complement strand
GGCCCGCGTGGGGATGCACGGAATGCGCGTCGGTCACGGCGGCCTGCGCCGCCTTGTAGGTCTCGGGCCGGACATGAAACTGCCTGGCCCAGCCGATTTGACGCTCGCTGACGTTGGCTGACGCCTCGGCCATGCGTTTCGCGCCGAGGTTTGTGGCGTCCGCCAGCACGGCGGCGAGAATCGCGGAGCTGTTGCGCACCGCATCCAGCGTCCGCAGATGGGTGAATTTGTCGGAAAACCCAGTCCATCCATTCACTTCGGCCAACAGGTCGGTGATGTGAATGCGCGGCAAGAGGTGGTTCAGCTCCCATTTGAGCGTTTCGGCTTCTTCCGGAACGTCGCTTTGCAAGGGCGAGACAATCAGCTCGTCCTTTTCCAGCCGGACGCCCTCCAGCTTGCCGGCGCGCGCGCGATGACACAGGCGTTTGAGGCTGAAATCGAGCTTCTGCCGCATCTGGCTCAGATAGAGATCGAAATCGCCGGGCACGCCGAGGTTGAGAGCATTGGCCGCCTTCTTCTCCTCGAATGCGGCCTTTGGCATCAGATGATCGGCGAAGGGCCGGAACGTCCGGCTGCCCTCGACCGAAATGTCGCCAGAGCGCAGCTTCTCGCGCAAGACGGCCAGCGTGGCGATTTCGTAGAACCGCCGGTCCGATTTGCCGTCGGCGAAGATGGACGCCCTGGCTTTCTCCGTCAGATGCTGCGTCGGGACCTTGGCGGGCAAAGCCCGGCGAGCGTCCCTGTTCATGGTTCTGAGCGCGTCGATCGCGGCGAGCAGCGGATCGTGCCGACGCGATGAGCGGAAGACGAAAGCCTCCAGAAATTGCGGCGCGTATTTGCGCAGGCCGCTGTACCCTTGCGCCGCCAGGAGCAGAGCGTCGGGATCGCTGTCCTTGACCATGGCCTCGACGGTTGGCTGGACCTGAACCAGCCGGTGCCATCCGACTTCGGCATTCAGCCGCTCAACGATCGAGCTGTCGCTATTATCCTCCTCGTCGGCCAGCAAGACGCGCAAAGTCTCCCGGAAAAGGCGCAGGACTTTGGCGGTCTCCTTGCGATTGTCCGTGTAGCGTTGCGCGCCCGTCGCTGAGGCGCGCGAAAACAACCGGCCCACCTGCTTGCAAAACATGGCGACGGATTCATCGGCCAGCCGTTCGCAGAGATCGATCAACGTGGCGACGATCGTCGCGCGCTTGCGTTCCACGCCAAAATCGGCGGCCAGCCAGCTCGGGGTCGCCGCGCCCTCGCGCACAATTTGCCGCCAGCGATCCGGATGCACATTGCTCCGGCAGCCCTGATCGAGCGCAAGTTTGCGGATGAAGGTCAGGCGATCCATCAGCCCGAGCAAATTGCTGGCGCCGGGAGCATCCGGCCACGCGTTCAACCAGCCAAAGCGGGTTTGCTTGATGGTCGGGTCCAGAGCCCGCAGATCGTCGATCAAGCTGAACTGCTGCGTTGTGTCGCCTTTCAGGATTGCAAGATGGATCCGTTTGCGAGCTATGGCCCGGCCGGCGCGACCGATCCTATCCAGATAATCGTCAGGCGGAAGCAAGATTTTTCTGTCTCGAAAGTTTTTGACGACGGCCTGCGCAACGGCGGTTCCACTGTCGGTCGCTGCGGTCGCATCGATCGCCGCCAAGCGCGTGACTCGCCGATCTTCCAGCGAGGAGATTTTCAGGCCGAGATATTGCTGCGCTTCCACGGCGTACGCGCGCCGTGTTTGATCGCGGCGCGCGTAATCGGCGAAGACAAAAGGGCTGATCTGCATTTGATCGCCGATAAATGTCCGCGCTTGCGAAGGAACGGCTTCGCCGGGCACCAATGCGCGGCCTGGAAATCGCATCAAGCAAAGCTGAACGGCAAACCCGAGCTGGTTGCGATGCCCGCGTTTCGACAAGGCCAGATCCATCTCCTCCCCGCTCAAAGTGTAATGGCGGATCAGGCTTTCCTCATCGGTCGGCTTTCAGCAGCGGGCGATATGCCATTGCGGGGGCTCCGGCCGCCACGAGACAGCTTGGGTGGGTGTCGAGAAACAGTTGATTGTCGTGCAGCCCGGAGCGAAGGCAAAGACGTTGTTCAAACCATCCACAAATTTATACGGAAACCCATGTCGTCATGGTAATTTGGGCGGAAACATCGAACTCAAGGTTTTCCGTACATGCTTGTCGGATATATGCGCGTCTCCTCAACCGACGACCGGCAGTCAGATGATTTGCAACGCGACGCCTTGATCGCGGCGGGCGTCGACGAGCGCCATCTTCACGCCGACAAGGCCAGCGGCGCCCGCGACGACCGCCCCGGCCTCAAAGCCTGTCTCTTGGATTTGCGCTCCGGCGATTGCCTTGTCGTCTGGAAACTCGACAGGCTGGGGCGATCGCTGCCCAACCTGTTGTCGATCATCGCCGACCTGAAGAAAAAGGGCGTGGCGTTCCGCTCGCTCACCGAGCAGATGGACACGACCACGCCGCATGGCGAGCTTTTGTTTTCTGTCTTTGGCGCTCTGGCTCAATATGAGCGCGCCTTGACCCGCGAACGGGTTATGGCGGGCTTGGCCGCCGCCAAACGGCGGGGACGCCGCGGCGGACGCCCACCCGCCATAGATTCCGAAAAGCTGGAACAAATTGTCGCTGCGCTGGAACACGGCGCCAGCAAAGCGTCCGTATGCCGCACGTTCAAAGTCTCGCGCGCCACTCTGATCGATACCCTTCGGCGCGTCGGCTGGAGCGCTCCGGCAGCGCCGCGCCAAGCGAAATCAGACGCCGCAGCCTAACCGTTCCTGTTTCGTCCAAGTTAGCGTGCTATATTGCACGGATCTTGTCGTGACCCCTCCTTCGTTATTTTCGACTCCGCGTCGTGATTGCCGCGCACGACGAAAACCTTGACGCCAGCCTCATGCAGCCGATGCATCTGCAGGGCGAAAAACTTCGCCGTCTTCATCGACGTCTGATCGCCGTCATAAAGGTCGCCGGCCAGCAAAAGGGCGTCAACCTGCTCGTCGAGGCACAGATCGACGATTTTGACGAAGGCGCGCCGAGTCGCGTTGCCAATCATTTCAGCGAGTTGTGGATCGCGAAGTGCGAGCGAGCAAAGCGGCGAATCCAAATGCACGTCAGCGGAATGAACAAAACGAAAAGCCACAGGCGCCTCCAATAAAAACGTTTGCGGAAAATAGGAGCGCTACTCTTAACCCTATTCAGTTCAGGACCAAGCTGGAGCCGTTGCCGGCCAAAGCGTTCATAGAGTGCGATGAGCAGTTCCAGCAACGATGCCTGACTTATAGATTGGTCAAACTGCGTTCTCGCAAGACCGGCTTTCAACCGGGCAATTTTGGCAGCGAAACAGTTTCGATCCCAAGGCGCGGTTACGGCGCGCCTGGCTTGCTTAACTGCTCGCCGCTTTTGGCCTCCCGGAGTGGCGAATGCCTCGGGCAATAGATTTGACCGCTGGCGCGAGTTTGCGTGCATTGATGTTTGAGATCTTGCCGACCTCGTTCGGCGGGCATTCGCAGCCAGACGCCACGGCGATCAGACGGGAAACGGCCACCGCCGCCGCGAGCGCGCTCACATAGGGGGCAGCTACGCTCGCGCCAGCCACCTCCGCCATTCCGCATCGTCCAACCTCGGCTTCGAGACTCTTATAGGCCTTATCGTTCGTAATTGCCTCATCGACAGGCTCATCCCGTTGGCCAGCGAAGTGCTTGTTAATCGGGCGGGTGTGGTCGAACACGGTCACACGATATCGATCAAAATCTTTTGATGTGCGCCCGAGACCTGCGTCGACGATGCAGTCGAACCCGATCTCTGCCATCAGTTTGCGCGCCTCAATCTTGTCGACTCCTGAAAGCGCCACGCGCGGATCATCATCCTCAAGCCGGTCATTGGCAACAAGACGACGATCAATCCGCCTTACATCAAAGCCCTTGGCCGCGGCCCATCGCTCACAGACCTGCGTTTTCTGCCATCCGACCGTCTCGTCGTTTACGAGCACCGATGTTGCCCAATTCTCATCAGTAATTTTGTCACGGTCCTGGAGGACCAGCGAGACCGAGGTCGGGTCAGCATAAGGGATTGCAGCCAACGCCCAAAGGAAGGCTTGGCCCAGATTACCGAGGCCAATCATCCAGAGCGCGCCCGGTAAAAATACGTCGGCGAATCGCGGCGCTTCCTGAGCGGCGTGCGCCACCGGCCAAAGGTTGATCTCCGTCCTGAGGTCGGGTTTAAGGCCCCGCTCGGCCTCGAAAGCCTTACCGACTGCGAGAGCGCCGGCGGCGATGCCCGCCAGGGGATTATCAACTTCGCCCCAAGTGGCTGCTCCAACCTCGGCCGTTCCTGCCCGCCAGCCATCACACGAAGCCGCGATCGACCACGTAGCATCCAGCGGACCGCTTGTGCCGACGACTATTCGGCGTGAGGGCGATCTTTCGAACGTTGATGCGCCGACCTCGACCGCCGCCTCGCCCAAACTGCTGGCCGACAGAGGCAGCGCGGAGTTCAGCGGCTGGTCGAGGGCGCCCGTGACCCGAACCCCGCCGACGAAAGTTCGACGCCCGACCGAGACCGCAGTAAGGACGGCGGCATGGGCGGCTGAAGAAACTGCATCAGGCCCGACGAAGATTTCGAGGGTGAGCGCTCGCAATTTCGCTTGCGCCACGTTGAAGGATACGCCTTCGCTGTCGACCAGAATCTTGGCGAGGCGAGCTATCTGACGGTCTAGCGCCATTTGGGCCACCAGCCAACATGGAAGGGGGACGGCCGCAGGGCAATCGAATGAGTTTTAGCTAGCGGCGTGAGCCGAATTGTGATTCGGCGGTCTCCTGTCGTGATTCGCGGGGCGGGAGGCGTGACGATGGTTGAAGAGGAAACGGAAGGGCTGGGCGGG
>JAJXZC010000366.1 GCA_021780275.1 Pseudomonadota bacterium | reverse complement strand
ACCCTCGAAGTCCGAAACCAGCGCGAGCCCGGCAACATCGCCAAGCAGAATGTCGGATAGCTTTTGCGCCCGCCCCGCGAGACGATCCGCGGGCATGCCGAGCCAATCCGCGAGCTTGTCGTTCACATAGAGAATTTCGCCGCTCAATTCGGCTGCATAGAAGCCGACGGGCGTCGCCGACAGAAAGGCGAAGGCGCGCTGCCATTGCTGCTCCACCTGATCGAGGCGTTCGCGCTCCAGCGTGAGGTCGCGCAGAAGCCACACCGCCCCGCCCTGCTGGCCGCTGAGCGGCCGCACGACGACCTTGTAGATGCGCTCTGCGAGGCCGGCGCGGATCGCAAAGCGGATTTCCTCCTCGGCGGCAAAGCCGGTGCGGGCGGCCTGGGCCAGCCGGTAAAGCGTCTCGGCATGTCCCTCGCGACCGGCAAGCAGACGCTCCAGCGGCGCGGGACGTTCCGCGTTCACGGAGCCGACAAGGCCTCGGTAAGCCTCGTTCGCGAAGAGAATGGCGCCGCGCCGGTCGGTCGCGTAGCAGGGATCGGGAAGCGCGTTGAGCGCATCGACCGCCGCAGCGGGCGCCCGGCTCACATCGTGCGATATGGTGGAGCTGAAGCCGAAAAGAATGATGCCCGCCGCGCCGATCGTTCCGATCACGGTGAGCGCGCCCGGCACTGCGAAGGCGTGGAAGCCAACGACATCGAGCAGGATCGCCAGCCCGGCGACGGCGACGCCCGCAAGAGTGAAGATGTGCCGCGGCGACAGGCGCGAGCCCGGCTCGCGATCCGGCGCATTGCGTTCCAGCTCAGCCAGTTCAGCTGATGTTTCGGTCATCGGCATGCCCCCAAAGCCGCCTAGCGCGCAGATTCCAGACGGGCCGCGCCTCGCCCGCATTCATGAGTTCTGCCCCGAAATCATGAAGTTTGATTGGCAAGACCGACCGAATCACCTGGCGCGTCTCCGTCCGCCGATCTTAGCCTTAAGACGCATGACATATCCAATGACCTCGGCGACCGCCTTGTAGTGGTCGGACTGGATTTCCTGGTCGATCTCGACGGAGGCATGGAGCGCGCGGGCGAGCGGCGGATTCTCGACGACCGCCACGCCGTTTTCCTCGGCGATGGCACGGATCTTCAAGGCAATGGCGTCGAGGCCCTTGGCGACGCAAACCGGGGCGCCCATGCCTTTCTCGTACTTCAGGGCCACGGCATAGTGGGTCGGGTTCATGATGACCACGGTGGCCTTGGGTACGTTCGCCATCATGCGCTTGCGGCTGCGTTCTGCGCGGATCTGGCGGAGCTTCGCCTTGACCGTCGGATCGCCTTCCGATTGCTTGTACTCGTCCTTGATTTCCTGAAACGACATGCGCTGCTTCTTCATCCACTGCATGCGCTCGAAGAGGTAGTCGACGCCGGCGACAATCGTCATGACGGCGATCACGCCCCCGAACATCTTGAGCGCGAGTGCGCGGACGAGCGGCAGCAACAGCGAGACGTCCCATGTCATCATCAGCGCGAGCCTTCCGCGCTCCGGCCATGCAATCTCGAACACGACAGCGCCGACGACGACGAATTTGATGATGCTCTTGACGAGATTGACGAGGCTCTTCTTGCCGAAGAGGCGCTCCAGTCCCTTCATGGGAGAGAGCTTGGAGAAGGACGGCTTCATGTTCTCGGCGGAGAAGACCGGCGCGTGCTGCACCAGATTGCCCGCCAGCGCCGCCACGATGAGCACGCCGAGCGGCATGGCCATCGCGCCGAAGACCGTGGCGCCGAGTCCGAGGATCATCACCCTCAGATGGTCGCGGTCCATGGGGATCTGATCGGGCGCCGCGAGGAATATCTTGAGGGCGTGCATGATGGTGCCCGCCGACGAATTGCCCATCAGACCGATGCACATGGCCGCGCCCAGCATCACGAACCAGGCGCTGATTTCCTGACTCTTTGCAACGTCGCCGCGCTTTGCGGCCTCTTCCAGTTTTCGGTGTGTTGGTTCTTCTGTTTTTTCGGAATCGTTTTCTTCGGACATGACGCTCTGTTCGCCTCCGTCAATGCACGAACAGGGTCATCGACTGCTCGAACCCTTGCAGGAACCAGCTCATCATGGCCCCCAGGATCAGGAAGAGCAGCGCGAAGCCGAAGCCGATATTCGCCGGTACCGTAATGAAGAAGATCTGTATCTGCGGCATGAGGCGCGAAAGAATGCCGATGCCGACATAGAAGACGAGGCCGAAGACGACGAGCGGCGCTGAAAGCTGCACACCGAGCTTGAACGCGCCGGAAACGGCCTTCACCGCCATCTGCGAGAAATCACCCACCGGTAGCGCCTGCCCCGGCTTGAAGAGGTCATAGCTGTCGCGCATCGCGGCGATCAGCAGATGGTCGAGATTGGTCGCGAAAATCAGGGTAACGGCGAGCATCGAAAAGAAGGTCGACACGATGACGCCCTGCGTGCCCTGCGTGGGGTCCACCGTCTGCGCGAAGGATAGGCCCATCTGCATGGCAATGATATTGCCCGCGACCTGAAGGGCGCTCATGACGATCCTCGCCGACAGGCCAACGAAAAGCCCGATCGCCACTTCGAAGATGACGGCCATTGCAAGGCCCGGAACGGTCTGCGGAATGGCGCCGAAAGAACCCGATACGAGCGGCATCATGACGCCCGTGATGAGCAGCGCGAAAATAAGACGGACGCGGGGTGGAATTGCCGCCTCGCCGAGCGCCGGCATCAGCATGATCATGGTGCCGAGGCGCGAGAAGACGAGCATGAACACGAAGCCCGTCTGCGGCAGAAAGTCGATGTCGATCATGTCGCGCCCCGCCCTTGCCCGCGCTCAGCCTGCGACGATCTTCTGGGCGATCAGATTCATGTAGCCCGAAAGCGCCTGTCCCATGAAGGGCAGCGCGAGCAGCATGACGAGGAAGATGGCGACGATCTTCGGCACGAAGACAAGCGTCATTTCCTGCACCTGCGTCAACGCCTGCAAAAGCGCAATGGCGATGCCGACGACCAGCGCGACGATCATCATCGGCGCCGAAACCTCGAGCAGCACATAGATGCTCTGGCGTGCAAGATCGAGCACTTCCGGTCCGGTCATTCCCCTACCCACTTTCCCGAATTCAATCGGCTTGAAATTACGTCTGCCGCGACGAAGCCAGAGGCTTCAGATCGGCATCTTCATGATGTCCTGATAGGCCGCGATCACCTTGTCACGCACGGCGACGACCGTTTGCAGCGTCGTCTCGGCTTCAGAGACGGCGGTCACGACATCGACGAGGTTTCCGTCTTTCGATCCGGCGGTTGCCGCCATCTGGCGCTCGCTCGCCTTGCCGGTGTCGACGGTTTCGTTGATCGCCTTTTCGAGGAAATCGCCGAAGCTGCCGCCCATCGCCTCCTTCGCCGCGCCCGCCTGTGGGGCCGCCGTGCCGCCGCCCATGCCAGCTGCGCGGGCATAGGCATTCAGGGCTACTGTCGCTGGAATGGCCATGATGCGTTACCGCTTCAGAATGTCGATAGTTTGCGAAATCATCCGGCGCGACGCCTGGATGAGGTTGAGGTTCGCCTCGTAAGAGCGCTGCGCCTCTTTCATGTCCATGGCTTCGACCAGCCCATTGACGTTGGGCATCTTCACATAGCCGTTGGCGTCCGCGGCGGGATGTCCCGGCATGTACTTCATCTGGAAGTCAGCCTTGTCGAGGACAGGGCGCCCCAACTGCACGGTCTCGGTGCCGAGCGAACGGTCGAGCCGGTCCTGAAAGGTCGGAATCTTGCGGCGGTATGGATCGCCGCCCGGCTTCGTCGCCGTCGAGTCCGCATTCGCGATATTCTCCGCGATGATGCGCATGCGGCCGCTCTGGGCCTTCAGGCCCGAAGCGGCAACCATCATCGATTTCAGAAGATCCATGGCGGTCATTCTGGCGTTCCTTATGCGTTGCCGCTGATCGCAAGCTTGATGAGGCCGAGGCTCTTGGAATAGAGGCCCGTCACCGTGTCGTAATCCATCTGGGTCTGGGCCACTTTCACCATCTCGTCTTCGAGGGTGACCGAGTTGCCGCTCGGCGTGGTTTCAAAGTCGGCCTTCTTGATCAGTTCGCCGCCGCGCGCCTGACCGAGGCTCATGCCCTCCGCGGCGCTCATCACGGGCGAGCCGATATGCCCGGCATCGGTGGCGACGGGCGCGAGCTTCGAGCCGCTCGCTTCGACCATCGCGCCGAAATCCAGTTCCTTGAGATCCTTCGCCTCGTAGCCGGGCGTATTCGCGTTGGCGATGTTCTGCGCCAGAACCTCCTGGCGCTGCGTCAGCCAGTGAAGGCGCTGCTTCATCATCGAAAGGATGGGGAGATCGCCGATAGACATGGTCGCGTGCCCAATAGAGACCATCTTCACGCTCCCATTCTGGGTGCTCGAGACGGGTCTCACGTCAGTTCGCAGGCCACGCATTCCTTGGCGGCAGGGCTACTCTTCGCCGCCCAAGGTTAAGATCGTCCTAACGCGGCAAAAATGACCTAGTACCGGTCAGACATCGTTAACCGTCGGGATGGCGGATTTTTGCGGGTCTTAACCCGTCATTAAACATGACCCGGCAAATTGTGCCCAAGGGAGGCGGCCCGCAACGGGACGCCCCGGCTGATGGGCAAACCGATGGACCTCACCGAAATCTTCCGCTTCGTCGCCGCTCTCGCCTTCATCATCGGGCTGATCGGAGTTTGCGCCTATGCGGCCAAACGCTTCGGCCTGGCGACCGGCGGCTTCGGCGGCAACGGCTCGCGGAAGCGCCTTTCGGTCAGCGAGGTAAAGGCCCTCGACGCCAAGCACCGGCTGGTTCTTATCCGGCGCGACGGCAAGGAACATCTCATTCTCATCGGAGGCGAACACAACCTCCTGATCGAA
>JAJXZC010000729.1 GCA_021780275.1 Pseudomonadota bacterium | reverse complement strand
GATGAGCACCGGCGTCTCGCCGGCCGGGTCAAGGGCGAGAAAATCGTGCCGGCGCTCGAAGACGCGTTCCTCAATAAGCTCGGGCTCGACGCCATATTCGGCGAGAGCGAGGCGGACGAAACGCGATTGGGGATCGAGAGGATGATGATAAAGCTGAGGCATTCGGCTGAAATAACAAGAGGATGCGCAGGACCGGCAGAGACCGGATAGGGCGGCGCGTGTTTCGGAAGGCGAACCTCTACCGCTCTAGAGAGGTGCTGCGGCAGGAGCAAGATGCGTGGTGTCGCACAAATGCGGCCCTTTTGGTGCGGACGCGCGCAAAAGGGTGAAGCCGCGCGATAAAGTAAACGGCGCTCAGGCCGCAGCGCTTGCCGAGCGGTTTTGGCCGTGCGCGCTCCGCGGCAAGCCAATTCGCGACATTATACTTGACGGGACCAGCCCCTGCAGAATTGCGGAATAAGAGGAGGTTTGATCAAGATCATCTCGCGCACCACGGGATCAATATACGAATTTCGTCCCACTCAACGCCCGAGGAGGACGTCATGAAGCGTTTAATGATTAGTCTCGCGATGCTCGTGCTTATCCCGGGTTTTGCTCCTACGCCAACATTAGCGAATGCGCCAACAGTAGCGAAGCTCAATCCCTGCAACCGGTCAAAGTATTTTCCAACGCCCACCGAGCATCACATGGCGTATGCTTGCAGTTATCACGCAAGGAAGCACCGGCATATCGGAAACACTGCGGAAAATAGATGATTTTGATAACAGGCCATCTCAATCGGCGATTTCTTCCACGCGCTGTTCGTCCATCTCGACCAGATTGTCCCAATTCTTCGCGATCGCCGTGGACATGTTTGAAATTGAGCGCCGTCTAGGCGCGCTCGAAAGGCGAGTACTTCCCAAAGCGCGGCCGCGGCTTTTTGAAGAATGTCCCTTGCCATCCTATCGGCCAGCTCTTCAAGAGTATCGCCCGGCTCATTGGGTGATCCCTCAATGTAAAAACCAACTTTCACATTCTGGCATGGGGTCCCGTCAAATATCGCCGGCCAATTTCCGGAACAATGCGGAGCATTCGGGGGAAATCGGTCGGATATTGGCGGATTTAAATGATGCTGAGGTCAAGCCAATTTTCGGATAAACCTAAGACGACGCAATGGCGCCGCTCCAGAGTCATCATCGTCGCAAGCCCCTGTCGCATTCTCGGCACGTGCGCCCGGTAAACGCAGCGTCGGATCTTCGAGGGCCATTCATGTTTCCCGTACCGACCCATGTTTTTCTCACCCGCGGCGTTGGCGTTCATCGCGACCAGCTCACCGCCTTCGAGTTTGCTTTGCGTGACGCCGATATCGAGCAGCAGAACCTTGTGTCCGTGTCGTCGATCGTCCCGCCGGGATGCCGGCTCATCGCCGCCGCCGAAGGCATCGAGACCTTGCGTCCGGGCGAGATTACCTTCTGCGTCTTGGCGCGGGCCGAGACCAATGAGCCGCGGCGGCGCATTCATGCGAGCGTCGGGCTCGCGCGCCCGGTCGATCCCGCGATCTATGGGTATGTTTCGGAATACCACGGCTTCGGCATGACCGAGAGCGAGAGCGGCGATTATGCCGAAGACCTCGCCGCCACCATGCTGGCGACGACGCTCGGCATCGATTTCGATTCCAATGCCGCCTGGAACGAGCGGCGCAAAGTCTATGAGGCGAGCGGCCATGTCTTCGACAGCACGTCGATCACCGCCGCGACGGAAGGCGACAGCGAGGGCCTGTGGACCTGTGCCGTGGCGGTCGCGATTTTCCGCTTTGAGGCGTCGATGACGGGCGGGGCCGCATGAGCGAGCCTCCGACCTTCGCTTTGCCTCCGACCTTCCTCGGCGTCAGCAACACGGCGCGCACGTCGGCCATTTGCATCGCCGGCATTCCGCTCGATATCGGCACGACCAACCGCAGCGGCGCGCGCTTCGGTCCCGAGGCGATCCGGCGCGCTAGCCGCATGCTCGTCGATGGCGCGCATCCCCAGCACTGGGTCGATCCTGCCGCCGACTTGCAGCCCGCCGACATCGGCAATTTCGAACTTCTGCTCGGCGATCTGCCCGCGAGCCTCGCGCTGATCGAGAAACAGGCGGCGCCGCTCGCGCATCTTGCGGCGCTCGGCGGCGAGCATACGATCACGCTCGCACTTCTGCGCGCGCTGGCGAAAAAGCAAGGGCCGCTCGGGCTCGTGCATTTCGATGCGCATGTCGATACCTGGCGCGATAATTTCGGCCAGGCCTACGCGCATGGCTCGGTCTTTTTTCACGCCATCGAAGAAGGCTTGGTCGATCCGCGTCGCATGATCCAGATCGGCATCCGTTCGCCGGTTCAGAAAGACGTCTTCGATTGGACGCTCTCGAAAGGGGTGACGATTCTCACCGCGGAGGATGCGCATCTCGCGACACCGAGCTATCTTTCGAGGACGATCCGTTCGGTCGTCGCCGAAGGCCCAACCTATTTGAGTTTCGATATCGACGTGCTCGATCCCGCCTTTGCGCCCGGCACCGGCACGCCCGAAATCGGCGGCCTCGCGACATGGCAGGCGCAAGCCATCCTGCGCCAGCTCGGCGGGATCGATTTCGTCGGCATGGACGTGGTCGAAGTCGCGCCGGCCTATGACCATGCGGAGATCACCGCCTTGGCGGCAGCGACGATCGTCTGGGAATATCTCGCGCTCGTCGCGGCTAGCCTTAAGGAATAGCAAGAAGCTTCGGAACGATATTCTTGAGATTAATTGACAGCGAGGCCCGCCGCATTTATATCAAAAGGCGTAGAAGGGCTAAGCGTTCGGCGCTGCCCGACCTCTCATCCTTGCCCGGTTGCCATATCGAGGCCTTTATCGACGAGCGCTTTTACGACGACCGCGTATAGCGACTTGACGATATTTATTCCCTTTTCGGACGTGGTTGGCTTATTCCAGTCCTCAGCGACTTCCCGTAGCTGTTCGGCTAACTCAGGAATTCGGCTGGCATAGGCTGAACTAAATTTTTTAAGTCCGTTGAGAAATTCCCTTTGCTTAGGATCGCTTTCTTTTTGGATATCGAAACTTGAGAAACGAGTGATCATAGTCTCGATAAAATCTCTTAGCGCCTCACGTTTATTTTCTTTACCGACAATATCGCGCATTTGGACCAGATGCCCCAAGGCAAACGTCAAAGCGTTCAAATGGGAAAACAGTACGCGCGTTACTCGCTCGTCAGGCGTCTCGTGGAATGAGTCGAATTCTGAAGTTTGAACAAGTACTGATTTTCGGAACTGTCCCGAAGGAGACGAAGTCAGAAATAATTCGGACTTTCCATCCTTTGAAAGACGAAACTCGTCTCTGCTTCTGATGATATTTCTATTCGCATTGACCCGGATATGCGTGCGCGGGAGCCCGACGATAACTTCTTTGCCGTAAATGTCGGCCGCGGCAGTGCTATTCGACTGGGCTGTCGTGGCTGCGATATAAGCTAAACCTAGTGCCTTCCCGGCGTCCGACAGATTCCCGTTCCATATCGATGTATCCGGCGAAATCACAGCGACCGGCGAATTCTCAATGATTGATGCGATTCGGCCAATGTCGATTTTCATTTCGCTTAAAAAAATTAGAAGTTCCTCTTCGGCATCGTGGCATCGAAATGCAACTTCGAAGCGGCCGCATATCCGGCCATCGAAGTAAAGTCTTCGAAACCATACGTTTGCGTGTAGTCTCTTGCTCCATTCTCTGGCAGCGACGTCAATCATATTTGGGAATTTTAGGGCGTGGTCAAAGTCGGCGAAAACACTTTCGCCTTCCAGACCCAGGCTAGATTCATTGCGCTCCGCAATTTTTCCAAATCCACGCACGAAGCCACTTGCTGGACCAAAGCTGGACCAATTTGGCTTATCCAATCTTCCCTTTTGACCGGGGATAAGAGGTCTTAAATCTGCAAGCGGAAATTGCACGATTATAAACACTGCCAATCCTAATTTCTGATGGCCGATGAAATTTGCTTTCGCTCTAAAGCATTGAAGATTTTGAGGTCTTACGCAATCCCACAAGGGCTCAAAAACTTCACCCGCGCCGCGGCACCACATCCACCTTGACGTCGATCTCCTGTTCGCCCGCGCCGGTGACGATGCCGGCGACCGGCGAGATGTCGGCATAGTCGCGCCCTTCCGCGAGCATGACATGGTCGTTGTTGACGAGCGTGCTGTTCGTCGGATCGAGCCCGATCCAGCCGAGACGTTCGCCGCACCAGAGCGAGACCCAGGCGTGCATGGCGTCGGAGCCTTCGAGCTTCGGCGTGCCGTCGAGCGGGATGGTGCGAATATAGCCGGAGATATAGGCGGCGGGCAGGCCCAAGCCGCGCAGCCCGGCGATCATGATATGGGCGAAGTCCTGGCAGACGCCGGATTTCTGCGCGAAGGCCTGCGACAGCGGTGTCGAGATGACGGTCGAGGTCGGGTCGTAGACGAAATCCTTGCGGATGCGGCGCATCAGTTCGACGGCGGCCTCGAGCACCGGGCGGCCGTCGCTGAAGCTCTCGCGCGCATAGGCTGTCGCCGGGGCAAAGCGCGGCACATAGCGGCTCGGGTGCAGATAATGCGCCGGCGAGCGGTTGCCGAGCGACTGGCTGGCGAAGGCATCTTCGCGGACGAATTCCCAGGCGCCGGTCGAGGCGGGATCGGGCGCCGGCTGCCGGTCGATCTCAACGACCGAGGTCGCCTCGACGAGGAGCTGGCGATGCGCCGTCTCGATCATCATCGAGGTGACGCGATTGCCGAAGAAGCAGGTACGCTCGTGCAGCTCCTTCGGCGCCGGATCGATCATCAGGCGCGTCTGCAGCACGCGCTGGCCCGGCCCATCCAGCGGCAGCAGGCGCAGGGCGCAATAGTTGAACGTCACCGTCGACCCAT
>JAJXZC010000820.1 GCA_021780275.1 Pseudomonadota bacterium | reverse complement strand
GATCGAGAGGCTTTTTGAGGCAGGCTTCGGCCAGCGTGTCGACGTGAAAATGCGGGCCGAAAATCGCCTGCCCTCTGTAGGTGAAGCGCTCGCGCGCCTCGTGTTCTTCAGCGCCCAGAATCGCCTTGAAGGCGGTCTGGATCACTTCCGATTTCGTCATGTGCGGCGACAAAAACCATTTGCGGCAGGACTGATAGGTTTTTTCGCCGCAATCTCTGGTCAGGTCTGCGTCCCAGAACCCGACTTGCAGATAGGGCCGCGCCCCGTCCATGCGCACGCGGATCTCCCAATCCTTGTAGCGCACGTCCGCAAGATATGATTCGAAAATCTCTTTCATTCTTTTTTCTCCTGAGCCTAGGCGATTTTTTCTTTTGCGTGGAGAGGCGCCAGCGCTTTTTCCGCCAGCGCGTCGATGTTGCGGAGTGTCATGAAACTGCGTTTTTCCCATACCTTGAGAGGCGCGGGGTAATCGGGGCGGAAATGCCCGCCGCGGCTCTCGGTGCGGGCGAGGGCCGCAACGGCGACCATCTTCGCCACAAGCGCCATGTCGGCCAGCGCCGCGTCGTTGCGCGCCGCTTCTTCCAGCGCGAGGATGCCGCGCAAGCCGCTTTGCATCGTCTCGCCGTTGCGCGCGACGCCGAAGCAATCGGTCATGATCTGGCGCAGGCGCAGACGTTCCGCGGGGCGGGAAACGGTTTTTTGCTCCGGCGGCGTTTCAGCGGCGCCGTCGACGGATATGTCGCAAGCGACATGAGCGGATATGTCGCAAGCGACATGGGTGGATATGTCGCAAGCGACATGGCGCGCCATCACGATCGCCTCCATCAATGAATTGCTGGCGAGGCGGTTCGCGCCGTGCAGGCCGGTTGCGGCGGTTTCGCCCGCCGCCCAGAGGCCTTGCAAAGACGTCCGTCCGTTCAGATCCGTCGCCACGCCGCCCATGTGGTAGTGCGCGACCGGAAACACAGGCACGAGGCTGTGCTGCGGGTCGATGTTCGCGCGTCGGCAGGCGGCGACGAGCGCGGGGAAATGCGCCGTGTCGAGGCTACGGCAGTCGAGATAGACTTTCTGCCCGCGCTGCATCTCGGCGAAGATCGCGCGGGAGACGACGTCGCGCGGCGCGAGTTCGGCCATCGGGTGATAATTTTTCATGAACCGCTCGCCGCGGCTGTTTAAAAGCAGCGCGCCGTCGCCGCGCAGGGCTTCGGAGGCGAGCGGCGCCGGGTCTTCGCCGATGTCGAGCGCCGTCGGGTGGAACTGCACGAATTCGAGGTCGGACAAAAGGGCTCCCGCGCGCGCGGCGAGCGCGATGCCTCGCCCGACCGAAGAGAGCGGGTTGGTCGTCGCGGCGTAAAGGCCGCCAAGGCCGCCGGTGGCGAGCACGACGGCGTTTGCCGCGATGGCGCCGCCAGCCCCGGTCGTCACGCCGGTGACGCGCCTGCTCTGCACGATCAGCCTTTCAGCGGAAACATTTTCCAGCACGGTGACGGCAGGGGTGTTTCTCGCCGCTTTGACAAGCGCGCGCATCAGCTCCTTGCCGAATCCGTCGCCAGCCCTGGCTTTCAGCACGCGGCGGCGGCTGTGGCAGGCCTCGCGGTTGAGCTTGAAATCTTCCGCAGCGTCGCGGTCGAAGCGCACGCCAAGCTTGTCGAGCAATGCCACCGCCTCCGGCGCGGCGGCGACCAGCGCGTTCACGACTGCGGGATCCGCCGTTCCGGCGGCGGCTTTCAGCGTGTCCGCAGCGTGGAGCGCGGGGCTGTCGTCTTTATCGACCGCGGCGGCAAGGCCGCCTTGCGCGAGGACGCTCGAACAACTCTCGCCCAGGGGCCCGCCGGAGAGGACAACGACTTTCCTTTGTTTTTCGGCGAGCGCGAGCGCGGTCATCAAGCCAGCCGATCCGGCGCCGATGATAAGGACGTCTGTTTTCATGATTTCACCTTGAGCATGTTTTCCACCGCCTGTTTCGCGCGCGCGGCGACCCTGGGGTCGACCGTCACCTCGTGGGTCATGGTTTCAAGGCAGTGAAGAATTTTATCGAGGGTGATGCGCTTCATATGCGGGCAGAGGTTGCAGGGGCGCACGAACTCGACGTTGGGGTTCTCGACCGAGACGTTGTCGGACATCGAGCATTCGGTGATCATCACCACGCGTTTGGGCTGACGATCTCTTACGTAGTCGCTCATCGCCTTGGTCGATCCGGCGAAATCCGCTTCCGCCATCACCTCCGGAGGGCATTCGGGGTGGGCGAGGATCACGGCATCCGGCCAGGCCTTGCGGAACTTCCTGATTTCCTCCGGCGTGAAGCGCTCGTGCACTTCGCACGACCCTTCCCAGGTGAGGATTTTCTTTTGCGTCTTCTTCGCCGTGTTGCGGGCGAGAAATTTGTCGGGGATCATCAGCACCGTGTCGGACGGCAGACTTTCGACGACGGCGAGCGCGTTCGACGACGTGCAGCAGATATCCGACTCGGCCTTTACCTCCGCCGCGGTGTTGACGTAGGTGACGACCGGCACGCCGGGATATTTTTCGCGCAAGAGACGCACGTCCGCCGCGGTGATCGACGACGCGAGCGAGCAGCCCGCCTCCGTATCGGGAATCAGCACGGTTTTTTCCGGCGAGAGGACTTTCGACGTTTCGGCCATAAAGTGCACGCCCGCCTGCACGATGACTTTTGCGTCGGTTTCCGCCGCCTGCCTTGCCAGTTGCAGGCTGTCGCCCGCGAAATCCGCGACGCAATGGAAAATCTCCGGCGTCATGTAGTTGTGCGCGAGGATCACGGCGTTCTTCTCGCGTTTGAGCCGGTTGATCTTGTCGATTACCGGCGCGTAAGCCTGCCAGCTCAGGGGGTCGATAACGCGGCTGACTTTCGCATAGAGCGCGGCGGCGGATTTTTGGGCTGGCGTGACGGTGTCGAACATGGATTTAATCTCCTGCATACATTTATACTCAATATGAGCATAAGTATTATACTCAATTTGAGCATAAGTCAATGAAGATTCGGTTAAGCTTGCGCGCGCGGCGATCTGGAATAACATCTTATTGAAATGTATACATATTTTATTGACCTAAAAACTGAACGGTGCCAAGATCAGCGGTGGGGGAACGTACAACGATGGGGGAATTTTCATGAATCAGAACAGTGCACGCGAGACAGCATGTGGCAAAAAACTCAAATATCACCACGGCGCGCTGCGGCCCGCCCTGCTCGAGGCGGCGGAGAAAATTCTCCTTGAAGACGGCATCGACGCCTTGTCCCTGCGCGCGCTGGCCCGCGCGACGGGCGTGACGCAGGCCGCGCCCTACAGCCATTTCCGCGACAAGGACGAACTTCTCGCCGCCGTCGCGGAGCAGGGCTTTCAGCGTCTCGCGCTGGCCATGGTCGAGTCCGCGACGGGGCAGACCGCCGCGCGCGCGCGCATCGAGAGGCTGATCACCGCCTATATCCGCTTCGCGGTCGGGAACGATCAGCTCTTTCGTCTCATGTTCAGTCCTGCGCTCTCGGACATGAGAAACCATCCGACACTCGCCATGACGGCGGGGAAGAGTTATGCGCTGATCTCTGCGGTGCTGGCCAAACGCGAAAACGCCGATCCTGAGGAAACGCGCTTTCAGACGCTGGCCATCTGGAGCCTCTGCCACGGCCTTGCGCAGCTGATCATGGACGACAGAGTGAATATAGAGCAGTTCGGCACGGCAGACATCGCCGGTTTTGTCCGCCGCGCGGTCGGCCTGTTCGCGGCGCAACTGGCTTGAGCCGCCGCTTCAGGGCGCGGATAGCGCCTTGCGCTAAACGAACCTATCAATGATCTTTTTGGCTTTGTGGGCATAGGACGCGCCGAAGATGCGCGTGTGCGCCAGCAACGGATAAAGACTGTAGAGGAACATCCGCTCCTCGAAGAATCCGGGGCGGATCGGGTTGATCTCGTTATAGCGGGCGAAGAAGCTCTCGTCGAACGTGTTGAGCAGGCGGATGTAGGCGAGCTCGATCTCCGGATCGGCATAATAGATCGCGGGGTCGAGAAACGCGGCGACCCGGTCGTTGCCGTTGATGATGTTGCCGCCCCACACGTCGCCGTGGATCAGCGACGGCGGTTGCGGGTCGCTGATGTATTTGTCGATCTTGCCCGCCAGCTTTTCGATTTTCTTCATCATGGCGGCGTCGATCTTGCCTTCTTCCAGCGCTTTGCCTGCCATGTGGAGCAGGCGCATATTGATGAAGAAATCTACCCATTTCGCGCTCTCTGCGTTGGGTTGCGGCAGGGGGCCGATCACCGTGTCGCGCGCGAGGCCGTATTGTTCCGCGCGGACCTGATGCAAGCCCGCCAGCGCTTCCGCTGCGTGACGGTGACCGGCCGGGGCGAGGCTGTGGTGCGGGTTGATGAACTGCATGATGATGATGTGCGCGTTGCTGTAATAGACTTCCGGCACCGGCAGCCTCGATTTTTCCTGAAGATAGTCGAGCATCCAGGCCTCGAGGTCCATCCCGCGCGGGGCGATCTTGGCGACGAACGTGTTGCGGCGGTCGGTGACAAGGCGGAAAATCTGCACCGTGTTGGCGGCCGAGAGCGGCGCGAGGCTCAGGATTTTTTGCTGGAGATGCTTTTCGACTTCTTCCTGCAGGGCGGGCGTCAGCATGGATGTGGGACCTCTTGCGTCGTCTAATCTTTCTTGACCGCGCGCGGCGGCGTTTGTAGCTTTATCCGCACGCAGGAGGATCTATTGTGGCACTGAAGCCGGCGGATTTGCAATGGTCTCAAGACGGAACGCCGCACAGCGCGGCGTTCGACGACGTCTATTTCCAGCGCGGAAGCGGGGTGGAGGAATCGCATTATGTTTTTCTGGAGAAAAACCGCTTGCCGGAACGGTTTGCGGCGGCGCAACAAACGGGGCGCGGTTTTCGCATCTGCGAGCTGGGCT
>JAJXZC010000067.1 GCA_021780275.1 Pseudomonadota bacterium | reverse complement strand
TTCGAGGCGACCGTCGAGTCAGCGCTCGCCTGGCTGCTCATCGCCCTCGCATTCCTGATCATGCGAAGGTTGGCCAGACTGTCAGAACTGGCCGCCTAATTTCGAGTCGGGGTCTAAGAGGAGATCGACGCTGTCGAGATTATTTCGCAGCAGAATCGCGCCCGCTCGCCCAATGAGACGCTTCGCATGTCCAGGCCAGACGTCCACAACTGGTCCAGGGCACGACCGGCAGAGCGCTGTAAATAGGAAGCACATGGCTGAGGTTGGCGGTAATTGGCGAATCTACAATTTCAATGCGCCTCGCGAACAGCTGACGCGCGGCCTTCGCGGCCGCTTGACGCGGCCTCGTTGGTCTCCACGTCCGGACGCACCCGGCGAACGCCAGCCTACTTGTAATGGTCCAATCATTCGTGTATTCCTGTGGCCATGCAGTTCACATCGGCCAAGACGACACGCCTGTTTGAGGAGGTCGCTCGGCAGATCGGCGAACAGATGCAACTGGGCGAGCTCTCGCCAGGCGAGAAGCTGCCGAACGAGCGCGACCTCGCGTCGTCATTTTCGGTAAGCCGTCACGTCGTGCGTGAAGCGCTGCGGTCGCTGGAATCGCTCGGTCAAATCGAGCTGCGCAAAGGCGCTGCCGGCGGCGCGTTCGTAGCCAGAGGCGAGGCTCAGCCGTTCACCAGGATTATGCGCGGCATGGTGGAAGTCGGCGGCGTGGACCTCGCCCAGCTCACCGAAGCTCGACTGGCCATCGAGTCGGCCGTTATCGCCGTCGCCTGTGTGAGCGCGAAAGACGCGCAATTCGCCGCTCTCGACGACCATATCGATCTGGCCGAACGCGAGACGCTTGCCGGCAATTCCGCGATCAAGACCAGGATCAACGTCCAGTTCCATATTCTCGTCGCGGAGCTGACCGGCAATCCGATCCTGATCATGATGATGAAGTCGCTGATGAATATTCTCACCGACTTTATCGCCGAAGTCGGCTCCGTCATGGGCGTCGACGTCATCAAGTCGCGCCGGCGTTTCATGAAGCACTTGCGCGCCCGCGACGCGACCCGCGCCGTTCGGGAGATGGAGCAGCACCTCACCGTCCTGCACCAGCACTACCTCGACGCGGCGGCGAAGAAACAGAGACAGAGAGGAAAACTCGATGGCTGATGCCGAAACGCTGCGATCGATGGTGGACCAGACGCGTCGTCTTGTTCGGGAGGACCTCATCCCCGCAGAGGAATGGGTCGAGGAGCACGACGAGATTCCCGATCACATCGTCGCCCGGCTCAAGGAATTCGGCTATTTCGGCATGACGATCCCAGAGCAGTACGGCGGCCTCGGACTGTCGATGTTCGAGGAAGTCAGCGTTGTCTGCGAAGTTGGCTATGCGTCACCCGTCTTCCGCTCCTATTTCGGCACCAGCAACGGCGTCGGCACGCTCGGCATCATCATCGACGGCACCGAAGAGCAGCGCTGGAAATATCTGTCGCGCATCGCCGCAGGCGATCTCGTCGCCTCCTTCTGCCTGACCGAGCCCGGCGCCGGCTCCGACGCCGCCTCACTCACGACGCGCGCGACCCGCGACGGCGACTACTACGTCATCAACGGCACCAAGCGCTTCACGACCAATTCGCCGCACGCCGGTATCTTCACCGTCTTCGCGCGCACTGGACCGAAAGAGCAGAAGACGGGAGGCATCTCAGCCTTCCTGGTCGAGCGCGATACGCCCGGCATCACGATAGGCCCCCGCAACAAGAAGATGGGATTTCGCGGCGCTCATACGGCCGACGTGATTTTCGAGGACTGCCGCGTTCCCGCGGAAGCATTACTCGGCGGCCGTGAAGGAGTCGGCTTCAAGACGGCGATGAAGTCGCTCGATCACGCGCGGCTCCACATGTCGGCGGTCGCGACGGGCCTCTCCGAGCGGATCATCGACGAAGGCGTGCGCTACGCCGCGCAGCGCGTGCAGTTCGGGCAGCCGATCGCACAATTCCAGTTGATCCAGGGCATGCTGGCCGAATGCGAGGCCGAGGCGCTCGCGTCACGATCCATGGTCGAGCGCGTGGCCCGCATGCGGGACGAAGGACGTCCGGTGACGAAAGAGACGGCTTGCTGCAAGTTCTTCACGACAGAGGCGCTCGGCCGCATCGCCGATCGCGTCATGCAGATCCACGGCGGCTACGGCTACATCAAGGAATATCCGATCGAGCGCCTTTTCCGGGACGCTCGCCTGCTACGGATTTATGAAGGCACGAGCCAGATCCAGCAATTGATCATCGCCCGCGAAATGCTGAAAGAGAAGGCCGCGTAGGATGGGCGGCCCGCTCCATGGCATTCGCGTTCTCGACCTGTCGTCGGTCGTCATGGGTCCCTACGCTTGTCAGCTGATGGGCGACTACGGCGCAGACGTCGTCAAGGTGGAATCGCCCGACGGCGACGTCATGCGCCTGTCCGGCCCGATGAAGAACCCGGGCATGGGCCATCTCTACCTGTCGACCAATCGCAGCAAGCGTTCGGTCGTGATCGACCTGAAGCACCCCGAAGGTCGAGCCCTGCTGCTGAAGCTGGCTGAAACCGCCGATGTGCTGCTCTACAACATCCGGCCGCAGGCGATGGCGCGGCTCGAGCTTTCGTACGAGGACCTGCGCGCCGTCAATCCGAAGCTGATCTATGTCGGCGCATTCGGGTTTAGTCAGCGTGGTCCCTATGCGGCGCGCCCCGCGTATGACGACCTGATCCAGGGCATGTCCGGCGTGCCCTGGCTGTCGTTGAAGGCAGGGGCGCCCGAGCCGCGTTACGCGCCAGTCATTCTCGCCGACCGCATTGTCGGCCTGCAGGTCGCCTTCGCGACCATGGCGGCCCTGCGCCACCGGGACGTCACCGGCGAAGGCCAGCGCGTCGACGTACCGATGTTCGAGAGCCTTCTCACCATCGTGCTCGGCGAGCATCTGGCGGGGTCGATGTTCGAACCCTCGATCGGCCCTCCCGGCTATCAGCGTAGTCTCGCGCACAATCGGTGCCCGCATCGTACGCTCGATGGGTACATCTGCACGCTCGTCTATACCGACAAGCATTGGCGGAGTTTCTTCGCGGCGATCGGGCAGCCGGACATGTTCGAGCGAGATCGCCGCTTCTCGTCCCAGAACGAGCGTCTAAAACACATCGATGAAGTTTATGGCTACCTTGCTGGCGTTCTGGCAACGCGTTCCACGGCCGAATGGCTCGATGTCTTGACCAAGGCCGATGTTCCAGTGGCCCGGATGAATTCGCTCGACGATATCCTGACGGACGAGCATCTACAGGCGATCGGCTACTTCCGCGCGTTCGAACATCCGTCCGAAGGATCCATCAAGGATGCGTCGATCCCGACCGAATGGTCCGCTACGCAGCCATCGCCGTCGCGCCATGCGCCGTTGCTCGGCGAACATACTTTCGAAGTGCTGCGCGAAGCGGGTGTGGAGACCGGCGCCATCGTCGAATTGCTGAAGACGGGCGCAATCAGACAAGCAAAGGGCAAACCCCTCGTGGAGGAAATCAATGTCTAGCAAGACCACGTACATCCGCGCTGCATGGGTCGGCGCCGCCTGCCTGATGACGTTGGCCATGCCCGTGCGTGCGCAAACGGCCAGCGAGCCGGTCAAGATCGCCGTTCTCGACGACATGAGCGGTCCCTATGCCGAGAATTCCGGTCAGGGCAACGTGCTGGCCGTGCGAATGGCGATCAAGGATTTCGGCGGCGCGGTGCTCGGCAAGCCGATCGAGATGACCTCGGCCGACCTTCAGAACAAGGTCGACGTGGGGATGACGATCGCGAGGCGCTGGTTCGATGTCGAGAATGTCGACGCTGTCATCGGCATGGGCAGTTCCGCGGCGGCGCTGGCGGTCCAGAAGCTCGCTGCGGAAAAGAACCGGATATCGCTCGCGACCACGCCTGCAACCGCGGAACTCACTGGAAAGTCCTGCTCTCCGAACGGGGTGCACTGGGTATACGACACCTATGCGCTCGGGAAGGGCGCCGCCTCCGCGGTGGTACGGCAGGGCGGCAAGAGCTGGTTTTTCATAACGGCCGACTACGCCTTTGGTCATGCGCTCGAGGCGAGCGCCGCGACCTTCGTCAAGGCGCTCGGCGGAACCGTGCTCGGCTCAGTACGGCATCCGCTCAACACGTCCGATTTCAGCTCGTTCCTGCTGCAGGCGCAGAAGTCTCAGGCGCAGGTCATTGGCGTCGCCAATGCAGGCAACGACACCATCACAGCGCTCAAGCAGGGTGCCGAGTTCGGAATTTCGCAGGGCGGCCAGAAGATGGTCGGCCTGTTGATGCAGGTCACGGAGATTCATTCGCTCGGGCTCGCCGCGACCAAGGGGCTGCAGTTCGTCGAAGCTTTCTACTGGGATCAGAACGACGGGACGCGAGCGTTTTCGCGACGCTTTTGGCAACAATATGGTCAGCCGCCGACGCAAGTGCAGGCCGGCACGTACAGCGCGGCGATGCATTACCTGAAGGCCATCAAAGCCGCCGGAACCAAAGACGTCAAGGCGGTCATGACGAAGATGAAGGAGATTCCGGTCAACGATTTCATGACGAAGAACGGCGTCATCCGAGAAGATGGGCGCTTAATCCGCGACATGTACTTGCTCGCTACCAAGGACCCGTCCGAGTCCAAGGGCGAATGGGATCTCATGAAAGTAGCCGCGACGATTCCAGGGAAGGATGCGTTCCGGCCGTTGAGCGAGAGCGAGTGTCCGCTTGTTCAGCAGAGGAATTGAGGCGGCGAGAAACGTTGGCGGGCGCACGTTGCGCGCCGCGGGTTCCGACAAGTCGGCGCCAGGAAGAGACATAGGCTCTCGCGCGGAAAGCCGACGTTCTGCGCCTAGCGTCATGCCAAGCCGGCAAGGCGTGTCGATTGGCGCCGAACTTCAGCGA
>JAJXZC010000783.1 GCA_021780275.1 Pseudomonadota bacterium | reverse complement strand
CGCACGTCAGGTTCTCGCCGCTCCGGTTTCCAACGCCTCGGCGCGGGACGACACCTCGACCTGCCTCAACTGGGCGCGTCTCAATCTCAACCAGTGCATTGCCGCAGCCCACTTCCCCTCTGAAGAGGCGTGGTGCACCGGCACCCATGGCGTCGAAGATGTGCGCGCCTGCTGGGCCTCGTCGATGCCCGCGGTTCACTGACAAGCGGAAACGCGTTGATGCAAAAGCCCTGCGGAGCGATCCGCAGGGCTTTTTCTTTGGCGCAATGCGCCCGCAGCCTCTGAGAGTCCGTTTGAGAATAGGTCAGGTGGCGTTTGCGGCTCGACTGTAGATGGTGGTGCGGTTGGTGGCGAAGGGCGGAAGGCTGACCGCGTTGCGCCACTGCTTATTGAAGCCGGGCAGAGCCTCGAAGCGAGCCATGACCGTGACAAAACCGGGAATTTCCTCGTGGATGGTTCGTATCTGCTCGCCGTCGCCCGAGCCGGTCACGATGTCGCAGCAAACCAGGTCGGTGGTGAGTTCGTCGATCTTGTAGGCGACGATCGCGCTCACCTCGTCGAGGGAAACAGCGTCGGTCCCCTTGGTCGTGACGATCGCGAAGCCGTTGTCGGTGGTGATGATTTCTGGCGTACGCATCGGGTGTCCGTTCAGGGAGTGAGCGCACGTCAACTTCATCGCATGCTTGGCCTTCCATACAAGACGGTGAGCAATCTCGTCCTTAGTATAGTCGTCATCGTTCATTCTTTGGCTGCCAGCATTTTTCGAGCCGCAACAAATAGATTCATAAACTCTCTCACGTCATTAAAGTAGTTGCGGAATGCTGAAACAACTTCTTCCACGCTTCGCGCACCCACAAGAACAATATCATCTTCCGGAAATGCCTTTTCTAGTTCGAGAAGTTTGTGCGATGCCTCCAATTCTAGATCGAACTGATACAACTTGAATTCCTTGCCTTTGGTGATCTGCAAAATGATTTGGTCGGACTCAACGCGATTTCCGATCCATTCGTGAATTGCGAGACCAATCAGCATGTCCAGTACATTTATTTCGCCATCCAATTTATCGAACTCAGAAAAAAGTTCTTCGTTACTTAAATCAGAGACGCAAGAATGCGCGCCTTCGTGCGCGCGGCTAAGAATCTCGCTAGCCAAACAAAACAGTCGGATATGGCGACGGTCGCCGCGATCAAATTTCGGTTCGTTCTCCGTCATCTGTGTCACAACCTCTACGGCTGTGGCCCAAGCATGCTGAGCGGTCGTCCGGTACTGAATTTCAATTAACAGACCGTCGCACTTCGTCGATTTTCCTCTTCGGGCTTTGTACTCATAAACATCATGAATTCCGCGGTATCCTCGATCCGTCGGGCTCTTGATGTAGTCGTATTTGTCCTTCGCGTTCTTCAGGACGTGCTTGAACTTCGCCTGATGGACCTTGCTACGGAAATCGTGAAGAGCCTGCTCATTTGTAAAGATCAATCGGCATCCAGCCACGTCATCCATGCGAGAAAGCTGCATACTAGGATAGCGACGCAGCTTGTCCGTAATCGTGCTTCGCCGCTTGAGTCGCTGTGCCACCTGTACGTCAGCGTGGTTCTTTGCTCTGGCGCGGAGCATTGCTTCGAATGTATGGATCACATCACGATGGGCGATCCGCCACGATTCAAGACCCCCCGCTTGAGCAGGTGTGAGTGTCTTGTTTCGGATAGCATCGCCAGCCCGATTTACAGCTCCTTTGGACCCCCAATGGGGAAAGCTGATCTTTTTGGCCATAGCCTCAACTACCGCTTCGATTGAACCGCTTTCAATCCACTGCCGCAGTCCATCGTTAGCCACAAAAGCACAGACGCCGATTTGTAGCGTAGGTGGCCAAACATGTGCAGTCAAAGCGATACCCCCTTGAAGATTGGCGCAATTTTAATCAAATCAGCTTCGACATTGAATCGAATGCGCCTCTAATTTTCGGCGTATTCGAGATAAATTAGAATAAATACCAAACAAAAACATCACCGTCTTTTCAACCATACTCGAAAAAGCCCGGATCAGCTTCGAATTACTATCGCATTTTATGTATCGACTTAACGGGCACGAAGTAGATCGGCACTAATTTCGCAACCGAGACGCGAAAGGAATTGCCCATATGTCGTTCATTCTCAGAGCCGCCTTCTGGCTGACCGTGCTTGCCTTCCTCCTGCCTGCGGCGGGCTATGACAGCGCATCGCGCCAGCCCGGCACTGACGGCCTCAGCGCCGCCGCCTATGCCGAAGGAGGGTCCGCGACCGCGGCGAAGCCCGACATCGACGCTGGCGAAATGCTGACGCTCGCCGCACGCTCGGCGCAGGACATGATGGGCTTCTGCAGCCGCAATGCCGATGTCTGCGAGCGCAGCCATGCCGTCGTCGCCCATGTCGCGCATCAGACGGCCTATTACGGCAGCAAGATTTTCCTGTGGCTGACGGAGAAGGCCCGCGAGGAACAGGAACAGAAGCCCGCTCAAGGCGCGGCTCAAGGTCCTGCCGATGCGGTCGACCTTCCGCCCGCGCCCCGCGCCGTCCCGTCTTCGCACCTCGCCGGTGTTTAGGAACGGCCCGCCGGAAGCTTTGTCCTGAGCTTCCGGTCGGCTGAACGCCGCCCGGTCCGGTATGCCTACCCGCCGGGCGGCGTTCCCAGTAGAGAGACCCATCGGGTCGCAAAGCTTGTGCATTCCCGCCATCGTCGCTATGTCCTGAGCGGATATGGACGACGCGGCCTTCCCGGCTCCGACCGGGACCACGGCCCGAAATGGCGAAGCGGCATGAGCATCGAAGACCTGATCGCAGATTTCTCCTTCCTCGACGATTGGGAAGAGCGCTACCGCTATGTCATCGAACTCGGCCGCGAGCTCGAACCGCTGAGCGCGGAAGAGCATTCGCCCGAAAACAAGGTGCAGGGCTGCGTGAGCCAGGTCTGGCTCGTCACCGAGCCCCACGCGGAAGCGGATGGCACGCATCTCGTATTCCGCGGCGACAGCGATGCCCATATCGTCCGTGGACTGATCGCAATTCTCCTGCGCATCTATTCCGGCAAGACGCCGACCGAAATCCTCGCTGTCGATGCGAAGGAAATAATGGCAAAGCTCGGCCTCAACGAACATCTGAGCCCGCAGCGTTCGAACGGCCTCTACTCGATGGTCGGCCGCATCCAGCGCGATGCCCGCGCCTTTTCCGCCGCCGCTCACGGCTGACGCCCCGTCTCTTCATCCCGTCGCTCCAGTCCATAATGCGCGGCGAGGCGGTCGAGCGCGATCTGCAGCACGATCTTTCCCGAACGCCGCGGCCAGCCGAAATGCTGTTCCGCCGCTTCGAGCCCCTGCAAATGGCAGCAGACCGAAAGGGCCAGATCGGAAAGCTTCGGCCCCGCGGCCTTGAGCGCGCGGGCGAGCCGCTCGCGGGCGGCAAGCGCGCGGTCGGTAACGTCGGAAGGATCGCGGAGCCTTCGCCCGCCGCCATCCGCCGACATCGCCGCCGACCAGTCTGTCGTGAGCCGAGGCGTCATGCAGGCCATTGTGAAATCGCGACGGAGCCGCTCACCCGCCTCGAACTGCGAGAGCGAAACGAGCGGCTGTCCATCGGCTCCCTTTCGCCGCCTGAGCCATCCGAGCGGCGACTCGCCCTCGTTGAACTCGACCGCGATTTCGCCCACCTGCTTCCGTGTCGAAAGCTGGTGCTGGGCGCGGAACGGATCCGCAGCCGCACCGATACGGCGCCAATAGGCAATGCCCGCCGAACTCGGCCGCCATCGCGCCTCGCCCGCAAGCTCCACAAAATCGCGCCGCTCGATCGCTTGCCAGGCATGCGCCTCGATCCGCGCGATGGGTGCGCGCCAGCGATTGCGCGCGACGAAAAGGCCATAGCCTCCATCCGGCGTCGGCGCGACATAGGCCTCGCCCTCGCTAAACCGGGGAAAGAGCCTCCGCACTTCGCGCTCGATTTCCCGTTCGGCGATCGCATCCCGTGGATTTTTCAGGCTGGCCATCATTGCATGCGCTCCGTCACCGGCATGGCGCGAACCGCTCTTTCGAGCCTGTCGAGAAGCATGTCGAAGTCCCGGTCGTCGCGCCGGTCCTCCATTTGCCGGCAGGCATGGGCCGCCGTCGTCCGGTCCCGGCCGAAGTGAAGGCCGACCTCAGATAGATTGAGCCCGAAGGCGACATGGACCAGGTACATCGCGATCTGCCGCGCCAGCGCCACTCTTGCCTTGCGCCGCGTCGCCGCCCGCAGCTCGCCCACGGGTATGTTGAAGGCCTGCGCGATGATCTCCTGCGTCAGCGCCACTTGCGCCGCCCAGGCGACATCCCTGCCCGTCTTCGCCTTGATGGTCGATGCGCACCGGACCAGATGTCCGCCGAAATCAGGGAACGCCGCCTTTCTCGCCAGATTGAACCTGCTTGAATGGCCCCCACTCATAAATTGCATGTCGTCTCCTCTTGGGCGGTTGACGCGAAATTAACGGAACATTACGAGAACGCTCTATATACTCACATGGTGAAATTACGCATTCAGTATATGGCGGGGATAAGTTTGCGTAATTTTCCGACGCAATTCGAAACGACAGGAGGACGGAGTGACCCAGACCAGAATCCGCTACTTCCGACGATTGAGAGGCATGACGCAGTCGGAATTGGCCCGTCGCGTCGGAACGACAGGCGCGACCGTCTCCCGGCTCGAGACCTCGGACATGACTGTTTCGATGGATTGGCTGGCGAAATTCGCTGAAGCGCTGGAGGTCCAGGTTACGGATCTCATCTCCGCTCCGCCGCGCGCCGCCTCCATCCCCTGCATCGGCCAGATCGGCCGCGACGGGCATTTTGAAAGCGTCCTGCCGGCCGGCGACGAGTTGCTGACGCTCGAAGCACCGGCTCGCAATCCGGTCGCCCTGCGCATTCGCGCC
>JAJXZC010000488.1 GCA_021780275.1 Pseudomonadota bacterium | reverse complement strand
CGAGATTGTAAGGCTCCGTGATCGGCCGGTTATGGACAACCGGACCCGGATATCCGATAGAGATGACCTCGTAAGACCATCCTTCGACAAGTTTGTACACGTCCGAAACGAGTTGCTTCGGCGTAAGCATCGGCCCGGATGCAAAGGACCGATGCTTGCTTTGGCCGGTGACCAAAGCCTTCACATGCGTGCCGCCTATATCGAGCACCAACACCTTTTTTGAGGAACGCGAAGGTGTCGAGCCCCGGGATATCGAACGTTCCTGCGCGGGATCGTCACGGGTAGCAGGCAGTTCATGGTCCATGACGACGGCTCCCTTGTTGGAACGTCGCCGACTTGGACGCAATGACGCCCATGAGATCGTTCCATGACTCGATAAAGGCGCGCGCGCCGTCTGCCTGCAGTTGCGCGGCGAGGACGCGCGTATCGATCCCCGCTTCTGCGAATTGCGCGAGAAGCTTTTGGTTGTCGCCATCGGCGCGAGGCAACGGCATGGCGATCTTGCCGTGATCGACGATCGCTTTAAGGGTCGTCTCCGGCATGGTATTCACGGTGAACGGCGCCGCGAGCGCCCCGACATAAAGAACGTCGGGCGCGGCGGGATCTTTTGTCCCGGTACTGGCCCATAAGAGGCGCTGCGGGCGCGCGCCGGCATTATAGGCACGCATCCAGCGCGGCGAACTCAATAAATCGAGATAAGCTTCATAGACATTTTTGGCGACTGCGATCCCGAGTTTGTTGCGCAGCGCCGGCGGAGCCCTATCCGCGATTGCGACATCCCACCGCGAGACGAAAATCGAGGCGACCGACGCCACATCCGGCTTGAGTCCTGCATCGATGCGCCGCTCGATGCCGCGCATGAACGCATTCGCGGCTGCCCGATATTGGTCCGCCGAAAACAGAAGCGTTACGTTGATCGGCACACCGGCGAAGATCGCCTCTTCGATCGCGGGTAAGCCCTCGGGCGTGCCCGGGATTTTGATCAACAGATTGGAACATTGCGCCCGCTCATAAAGGCGCTTCGCCTCAGCGATCGTCGCCGTCGTATCATGGGCGAGAAGAGGCGAAACTTCGAGCGATACAAAGCCATCGACGCCGCATGTCCGCTCATGGATGGGGCGGAAAAGCTCGGCTGCTTTGGACAGATCTTCGAGCGCCAATTCGAGGAAGAGATCTTCACCGGTCTCCCCGCGCGAAAGCCCGGCCGCGATCGCGTCGTCATAGCTTCCACTGTTCTTGATGGCGTGATCGAAGATCGTCGGATTGGAGGTCAGTCCGCTGACGGACCATTCCTCGATGTAACGGCGCAACGTCCCCGTTCTCAGCAGGTCGCGCGTGATGTTGTCGAGCCAGAGGCTCTGCCCAAGATCGTGAAATGCTCGCGTCGACATCTTTGAACCTCGAGCTAATTTCGCTGCGCGACCTTCGGTCTGACGACGGTATGCGGATGCTCCGCTGAGATTGGCAGCCACGCGCGGCCGTCGCGCGCCAGGAGCTGTTCAGCAGCGTCCGGCCCAGCGCTCCCTGCGGCGTAATTCGGAAAATCCTCCGCCGGATTGCGTGCCCATGAATCGAGTAGATCTTGGACCGCGCGCCACGACGTCTCGACCGCATCGGCGCGTTGGAACAATGTCGCATCGCCGGCGAGGCAGTCATGGATGAGCGTCTCATATCCGACAGTCGCCAGCGGCAGGAAATAATCACGATAGGCAAAATCCATGGCGACGCCGTCGATTTCGATTTCCGACCCGGGGCGTTTCGCGCTGAAACTGATCGACAGACCTTCGTCCGGCTGGATGCGAAGGGTGAGGATATTGCGGGGAAGAGCCTCGACCGGCGTATCGCGAAAAAGCGCGTAAGGCGCTTGCCGGAACTGCACCGCAATCTCGGTCGTGCGTGCCGAAAGGCGCTTGCCCGTGCGAAGGTAAAACGGCACTCCCGCCCATCGCCAATTGTCGATTCCAAGCTTGAACGCCGCATAGGTCTCGGTGAGCGAATGCGGATCGACATTCGGCTCGTCGCGATAGGCGACAACATTGCGGCCGAGCACAATCCCCGCGTCATATTGGCCGCGCACGGCATTCTTGGGTGAGATCGGACGGATCGCCTGAAAGAGTTCGGTCTTCTTGGCGCGCACGGCATCGGCATCGAAGGAGATCGGCGGCTCCATGCCGATCATGGCGAGAAGCTGAAACAGATGATTTGGGACCATGTCGCGCAGGGCGCCCGTACGTTCGTAGAAGCGGCCGCGCGCCTCGACTCCAAGGGTTTCCGCGGCGGTGATCTGCACGTGGTCAATGTGGTCGCGGTTCCAGATCGGCTCGAAGATGCCATTCGCGAAACGCAAGACCAGGATATTCTGAACCGTCTCTTTTCCGAGAAAATGATCGATCCGGTAGATCTGATCTTCGGACAATATTTTTAATATCTGGGCATTGAGCGCCTGGGCCGATGCGAGATCGTGACCGAAAGGCTTCTCGATGACGACGCGTCGCCAAGACTCATTCGATTGGCGTGTCAGCTCGGCGCGCCCGAGTTGTTCGACGACCGGCCCAAACAATTGGTCCGAGATGGCCAGGTAGAATATCGTGTTTTGGCCCTTGAGTTCATCCCATTGCTCGGCCAGGAGCTTCGCGAGCCGCGTAAAAGTCTCCGCGTTTGTGAGATCCCCACGCAGATAACGCATACGGGCGCTTAATCGAGCCCAGACTTGTCGATCGATCCCTGCCGACGGAGATGCGAACAGCGTCGCCGCAAGATCGTCGCGCCATTGGTCAGCTGTTTGGTCATGTCGATCGACGCCGATGATCGCAAATTCGCTTGGTAACTTGTCGAATTGCGCCAAATGGCAAAGAGCCGGAACGATGAGCCTCTTCGTCAGGTCTCCGCCGGCACCGAAGATCACAAGGGCCGCCGATCGCGGCCCCCTTTTCGGAATGTTTGTGATCCTAGAAGTCGGTGCCACGGTCTCGCTTGAAACATGTCGAAAATGATCGCCTGCTAAAAAAACGTTTTCGACGCGTTTAAGTTCGATCCGGCGTTACGAGGATGCGCGCGCTTAAGTTCACAATGACGTGCAGATGCGCGCTGAACCGACACTCTTCGGAAGCTCATTCTGGACTATTACCAGGCGAGCTTTCACTGTCCCTTGCAAAGCGGCAACGGCCTTGGCGGCGGCGGCGGGTGGTCCCGCTCAAATTGCGCAAGGATCGGTTCGAGAGTTTCCCTTCGCCAGTATTTCGGCGCACCGATGTCTCTCAAACAGGAGGCATTCCAATATAGTCCGGTGCCTGGCAGCGATCGTCCAGAGGTCACCGCGCGCGCAACCGCGCGGACGTCGGCGGCGGCGGGATAGATGTAGAGCGTCGTCGGATCGCCGCGCACCATCGCGATGATCTGCCGCGCATCCGATGGCGCCCAGCTGGTACAGCCGTCGCTGCGACCACCGGAATATTCGACAAGCTTTCCGAACGGAACATATCCATCCGGATTGGCGTAAGGACTGTGCGGATCTTTTAGAAGGCACATCCCTTTAAGCGTCGCGGCTGCATGACCGCCGATCTTCCGCGCCCGCGCGTCGGCGGCTTCGCCTTCGCCGTCGAACTGAACGAACGTACGTGTGAAAACGGCGTCTTCGCCCGCGGACGCGCGATAATAGCCTTTGAATGATGTTTTCGTCTCGCCGGTTACATAGGCTCCGCCTGCTGTGAGGTCCGAATCCAGTGCATTGCCGAAATTCTTCACGCAGCGTCTGCCGTTGGCGAAATCTGCCATGCTTCCCAAATTGCGGCCGCCCCCGTGCCCGGCGGGAATCGCGCGGAACGATTGGCGCGATTCGCAGATCACATAAAACCGGCGTCCCGAACCACCGCCCGAATCGTTGGGACGCGTCGCGTCCATGGCGAAATAGCAAGGGTTTCTGACCGTGCCGTCTCGCAGCTTCTGCAAATAAAGCGCGCGCGCCCTCTGTAAAACGACCGCTGCGATCTGCCCCTCGCCATCGCCGATATGGGCTCTCAGCCAGGACGGAATGTCCGATCCCTCTGCAGCGGCGGGTCGCGACAGAGCCGAAGCGGCGAAAGTGGCGACGAGGGTTAAGGCCGCAAGGAGGAAGGTGGATCTCGAGCGCATCGGTTAAGGCTCTCACATCCGCTAGCATTGGTCTGCGCCAAACGACGCAAGTATGCCGCCGCCGGGTAGATTGGCCAAGCCGATCGAGAAACCTTTTGAATTAACGAGGCGCACTATCCAATGACAATGCCGCTATGAAATCCGTAAATCAAAATGGCGCCGCTCGTGACGGCAAGGAGCAAGAAACCGAGAAGAACAGCCCAAAGCGCCACAAGGCTTGTGCTCGAGGAATCAGGGCGGTGCGACGCCCTCGGTCCATGAAGAAAGGCGAACAAGGACATGGCAGAACCCTCCTTACCGCCTATCCAATTTAGCATGGAAAGATAAAATTGTCGCCTCTCGCCAAATTGTCGCGAAGCTTGGCCTTCACAGCGACCCATGCAACCCCGACGCCCCGCGGGCGCGAGGCTTATGGGTCATGCAAATTGCCCGCGCCCTCGCATCTATATATCGGCTGTAGACGACACCCATCGTGTTTATATGCGGACATCGCCATATTCGCCACCGGTCCAGCCATGGAAGAGGTGAGCCCGTGATCGATCGTTCCCATCAATCGAACGGTAACGCAGAGGAGACCGTCGGCCAGCAGATTATCTTCGAATTCGGCATCTGTTTCGCGACGCTCCTGGCGATCGGCGTCGCCTGCGAACTCGTGTTCCGTTTCTCGTGACCGCGTGCACTGCGATTGGGTTTGTCGCGTGCCTAGTGGACGATGGCATGGAAACCGAACCAGATCCCAAGCAACACGAGAACAGCCAGGGCCGTGCTCCAAAGCAGAATGTAAAGGATACCGACA
>JAJXZC010000038.1 GCA_021780275.1 Pseudomonadota bacterium | reverse complement strand
TTGATCCAGCGAACAGAATGAAAAACGGCACGAGCGTTCCCAACCCACCTGCGAGGAGCTTGTCCCACGCAATGGCTAGCCATATTCCTCCAACGCAGGCCGAGCCTGCCACGAGCGACAGCGTGGCGCGACGACCAATGCGGTCTGACAGGAATGCTGCGATCATGCAGCCCACGGCACCCGCGATTGCGGTGAAGGCGAGCCAAGTCGACGCCTTCGTCAGCGTCGAGCCTTTGCTAACAAGGTAGGTTGGTAGGAAGCTCGCAACACCGTAGTACGCGAAGAATTGAAGCGCCGCCGCGGCGAGGCAAAGGAGCCACATAGTCACGATGCTCCGCGAAGCGGCACTGGGCGCAACCGTGACTGTCTCGGATACAGGAGCGTCCTTGCGATCGAGCCAGATGCGTGACTCGGGCGTGTGCCGTCGGACCCACAACGCGAACAGCACAGGCAGTCCCGACAACAGGAACGTCCAGCGCCATCCGAGGTAGGGTGCGACGTGGCCACCGACAATTGCGCCCATGAAGATGCCAATATAGATGCCGCCGTAGAGTAGCGCGCTATAGAAGCCGCGGCGTGCTGTATCGATGCTTTCGGTGACCAGCGTTTGTCCGACGCCGTACTCGCCGCCGATGCCAAACGCCGCGACTGCCGTCAGCATCAGCAGCGTCATGTAGTCGGGTACCGCGGCGCGCGCCATGGTGCCGAGCGAATAGATCAGGATGGTGTAGATCAGCACGCGCTTGCGGCCAATGCGATCTGCAAGCCAGCCGAAGAACACGCCGCCGATCGCCATAAACAACAGTTGGATCGAAAAAATGAAACCGACTTCGCGGATCGTCAGGTGGAATTCCGCGGCAATCGGTACCGCGACGATGGTCATCAAGAACACTTCGTAATAGTCGAAGATCCAGCCGATGAAGGCGCCCAGAAAGGCGCCGCGCTGCGCTGGGTCGAGACCTCGTTTTTCTGCGTGGGTCATTTTCATGTCTCCTCCTTGTTGTATTGAATGCGACCGTATCAGTGCGCAGATGGGGTTGTGAGATCGTCTGCGAATGCAGTGCTCGTGGTGACGGTCCCGAACAACGGCAGCAAGTTCTCAATCGAAAAGCGGTGCCATTCGGCGTTAGTGGCAGCGCAAAGATCTTCAAGCACGACCACCGCGAAGCCTGCGTCATCAGCTGCGCGCGCCGTGGCCTCGACGACGAGGTTCGTCACGACTCCGCCAATTGCGATTCGCTCGATGCCTCGGCGCATCAGCCAGTTCATCAGCCCAGTATTGAAAAATGGGTTCACGCACTGCTTGGTCACGACGAGCTCGTCGTCGCGCGGTGCGACGGCCGGGAAGAATTCTGTGCCCCAGGTGCCGAGCACACAGGCGCCGCGCTCTTTCATTTTCACGACCCGCGGAGCTACGCTGAGCGCATCCGAATAGTCGGACCGAAAGCCGAGCCGCACATGGGCCACCGGCAGGCCCGCCGCGCGGAAGCGTCCGAGCGCATCCCCCGCGCGACGAAGCACGCTGCGCTCCTCGACAACCCTTGCAAGCCCGCCGCTTCCGACCTTGCCCTTTGGGTCTACCATCTCGTTCTGCAGGTCCAGAAGTATCAACGCTGTTTTCATCATTAGTCCTTTGTTTAGTCCGACCATAGGCCGCCGTTCACGTCCAGGATCTCGCCGGTGACGAAGGCGGCAGCCTCGCCTGCGAGGAAGAGTGCCGCATCAGCCACGTCCTCCGCTCTGCCCATGCGGCCGACCGGTATGAGTGCGCGCAGCGACTCTGGAAGATTCGTCGTCATCGCGGAGGCGATCGGACCAGGTGCGATCGCGTTAACGGTGATTCCGTCGGCAGCGAGCTCACGCGCGAGGAAGAATGTCAGCGCATGCACGCCGGCTTTCGATGCCCCATACGCCGCGTTGCTTGCACGGTGCTGTTCCGACGCGTCGATCCAGGGACGCGCGTTACCGCCGTTTTTCCCGATTACCGACCCAAGGTTGATGATGCGGCCATAGTGCTGGCGTTGCATGAAGGGAATGACGGCCTGGCAGGCGAGAAACGTGCCTTTGAGGTTGATGTCGAGGACGCGGTCCCATTCGGCCTCAGCGAGCGTTGCGGCCGGACCCATCGATACAATGCCTGCGACGTTGACAAGGATGTCGAGCCGGTCGAAGGTCCCGACCGTGCGTGCAACGGCGGCGTCGAGCTCCGCGCGCCGGACAACGTCAGCCACCGCCGCAATTGCGTGACCGCCCGCGCCCGCGACCCGCGCTACGACGTCGCCAAGGTCGCCGCGATCTGCGAGACAGAGCGACGCGCCTTGCCGTGCAAACTCGAACGCTATGGCGGAGCCTATGCCACCTGCCGCGCCGGTAACAAGCGCTACGCGGCCGGCAAGCCTGCCCTCTTCGATGCGGGCGCCTGTGGTCACGACGCCACCGCGTTCGCGATGTCGATTCCCGCGCGGCGACCGAACACGAGGCCCTTGAGTACTGATGTAGCGCCCGTGTAGGTACCGTGATAAAGGCCGATAACCTCGCCGGCCGCGTATAGGCCGGGGATCGCGACGCCGTCGCCGTCCAGGACGCGCGCGTCGGTGTCGACCTTTACCCCTCCGAACGTGAACACGTTGGCGGAGATGATCGGATACGCGTGGAACGGCGCCTCGTCGATGGGCAGCGCCCAATTTGACTTTGGCGGCCGCAGTCCCTCGGTCGCCACACCGTCGACTTCGAGCGGACGGTAATCGCCGAGCCGGCAGGCCGCGTTGTAACCTGCGATTGTCGCGGAAAGTTGTTCGACGGGAAGTCCGAGTGCCTTCGCAAGTTCTGCGATGTCGTTCGCGACGACCGGTGCCTTGTCGGTACGGATGCTCAGCCGGTAGTTGGGGATGCGCATGTACTTCGCATCGAGGATCGCCCATGCGATGCCGTCGCGCTGCTCGAAGATCCGGCGCGTTACGCGTTCATAGTGTGCATCGACGGCGCCGGGTGCCTCGTCAGTAAACCGTTGACCCTCGACATTGACGAGAATCCCGTAAGGGAAGACGAACACCGAAGGTTCCGATACGCCCGATCGCGGATCGATCGGTTCGGCATGATAGCTACCGAAGTCGCCGGCTGCGGCCGCACCTACGTCAAGCGCCATGCGAATGCCTTCGCCGCGATTGAAATGTCCACCCTTGCAGATCGGTCGCAGATATGCAGCGCGCGGGCCAATGTACCGCGTCTGCATCTCGGTATTCCCTTCGAAGCCGCCGCACGCCAGGACGACGCGGCCTGCGAGGCGAATGCGATTGTCACGTTGCTTCGCAAACAGCGCGACAACATGTCCGTCGTCGTCGCGCTCCAGGTCCTCGGCAGTCGTTTCATAGTGGAACGTCACGCCTAGCGCCTCGGCCCTCGCGGCCAACGCCTCAAGGATGGCAAGGCCGCCGCCGACCGGGAGCAGGCGCGGCTGCGACGACGTGAGAAACTGCGTGGGGAGAAAGTCGAAGCGTACGCCAAGGTCCTCGAGCCAGCCGATAGTCGGTCCCGCGTCATTCGCGAAGGTCTGCAGGAAGTCCGGCTCCGCGAGATTGAGCGCTCGAGCGCACGCGTCCCGCTCGCCGAGCGGGCGTGCGGATTCCTCAATCAGGTCGGGATCGACGTAGCTAGCGCTGTTTTCTGCAAGGTGCAGCTCGAAGTCGTCGCTGACCTCGGATGCGCTTTTCATGCGCAGATAAGCTTCGGTGTACCGGCTCTGCCCGCCACGTTCTTCGATAGGGGCGCGCTCAAGCACGCATACGCGCGCGCCTCCTTCCGCCGCGGCCACCGCAGCCGATAAGCCTGCGACGCCGCAGCCGACAACAACGGCATCATAAGTCTCGTTTCGCATGGTCTCCTCATGTGTTCGTGAAAGCTGGAGAGCGAGGATAGACGCGCAATTCCTCGGCGAGTACCACCATGAAATCGAACACGATTGTCAGAATTACTGAATAATCAACGAGAACCCCCCGGGGGTTTGGTGGAGGCTCCAACTCTTGAGAAGATGGAGCCATGAAGAAGTCACCGAAGTTCAGCCCCGAGGTCCGCGAGCGCGCCGCCCGCAGGGTTGCCGAGGTCTGCGGCGAGTGCCCGTCGCAGTGGGCGATGATCGAATCCATCGCGCCCAAGATCGGCTGCACGGCACGGACGCTGTCCAAGTGCACCAGCATGAACGCAGCACCGGCCAGCGCCAGCGACCGACGACGTCGGAGCTGCAGCGGGGCAAGGAGCTCGAGCGCGAGGTCAAGGAGTTGCGCAAGGCCAACGAGCTCCTGAAGCTGGCCAGCGCGTTTTTTGCCCAGGCGGAGCTCGACTGCCGAGTCAAGTCCTAAGCGCCTCTGTCGACGTGCATCGGGACCGGTTCGCGGTCGAGCCGATCTGCAGGCTTCTGCAAATCGCCCTTCCGGCTATCGGCGGCACGCCGCCAGGCTTCGCAATCCAGCGGTGCTCACTGCTCGCGCCAAGCGCGATGCTGAGTTGGTCCCACATGTCGAACAAGTCTGACAGGCCAACGTGCAGATCTAAGGTACCGACAAGGTCTGGAAGCAGATGAACCGCCAGGGCGTTGTCGTTGCACGGTCGAGAGGCTGATGCGGCGACCCGGGTTGCGCAGCGTGATGCGAGACAAGGTCGCGCGCACGACGATCCCGCAGAGCGCAATTTCGCTCGAAGGGACCTGTTCGATTTCCCCTTCTTCACGCTCATCAACACCTCCATCTTGGACGTGTTGCGACGACTGATTGATTCAGCCAATACCTCAGCATTCGCTGCACCGCGCGGCTGACCGAGACGATCAACGGACTGGACAAGGCTTATCTCATGTATCGCCGCACACCGCGGAAGACCAAGGAATCCGTTGAGCTGGCGACACTGCAATGGGTATCGTGCTTCAACAACCATCGCCTGATG
>JAJXZC010000057.1 GCA_021780275.1 Pseudomonadota bacterium | reverse complement strand
AGCCGAGGCCATGCCTAGAGGACGAAGCTGGCGTGGCGCGTTGCAGGCTATTCCGCGGTCGTAATGCTCAGCGCCTTCTGGGCCGGCGCGCCGGTCTTGAACTTTTTTGGCGTCAGCATCGAGGCGCTGCGTGTCGCGGGCGGTCTCGTGGTTGCCGCCCGTGCCTGGGAAATGCTGTCCGAGCCTGAGGAGAGCGAGGGGCGCAAGAAAGAGCAGGCAGCACCCGCCGCCATGGGCGCTGACGTCGCATTCTTTCCGCTGACCATGCCTTTTACGACCGGCCCGGGCACGATCTCTGTCGCGATTGCGTTGAGTGCGAGCCGTCCCTCCGCTGCTGCCCAGCTTGCTCCCTTCTATCTCGGAGTTTCAGTCGCGGCCATCCTCGTTGCGCTCTCGGTCGGGTTCAGCTACGCGCTGGCCGATCGCATCGTGGCGCTGCTCGGACCGGCGCGCGCACGGATCATGACCCGGCTCTCCGCCTTTCTGCTTCTCTGCATCGGTGTGCAGATTCTCTTGACGGGGGTCCGCGGCGTCTTCGAGGCCATGCCGGGGCAGTGATGCCGACGCCGCACCGATAATTGTAACTTCCGAAGCCGGACCGCGCCGCCCAACTCGTCAGCCATCCTCGGTTCGCGGGTCAGCTTTCGCTTTGCTCCGATCCGCTTCGTCGAGATGCCGCGTGCGCGACCACAGGCGACGACATCCGTCACCTCGCGGATATTCGTCTCATTTTGAAATCTCTTTGCTCCAGAGAGGTTGCATCGCGCAGCCGACAGGTGCGTTTGACGGTTTCCTCGAGACGAGGACGACTTATGCTTGGCTTCATTGAAGTGCTTCAATGAATTATTGAGCCGGGTTCAACGTGATTGCCGAAGCCATTTTCAATTATGCCGACCGATGGCCCGATAAGACGGCGATCGTTCATAACGGCGGCGCACTTTTCTATCGCGACTTCAGCCGCTGGATTGCGCGCGCGCGCGGCTTTCTCGCCCGGCGCGGTTTTGTCGGCGAGGGGTATGCCCTTGTCGCGACCGGAAATCTTGTCGAGTTCTGGATATGCAGCCTCGCGCTCAGGAGCCTCGGCTTCACCACGCTTCAGGTGGCTTCCTCGACTTCGATAGGCGTCATAGCGCCGGGTAGCAGGTGCATCGTTGTCACCATTGAGCCGAGCGGTTGGCAGGGTCTTGCGCAGATATGCGAGGAGAAAGGGCTGGAGCTTGTCCGGATGACGCTCGCGGGCGAACGTGAGCTGGACCTTGGGAGCGGGCCCTCCGTCGAGAGAACCGGCGGACATTTGCTCTCCACCTCCGGGACGACGGGCGACTACAAGCTCGTGCTGATGTCGTCCGACGCGGATGCCGTCTTCTTGCGCCGCAAGACGGAAGTCATCGGCATGAATCAGGAGACAGTGCTTGCCGCATTCAATTTCCCCGCATGGACTGCCGTGGGATACCGTTGGGCTGCGAGCCCATGGATTGTCGGCGGCACGGTGGTTCTCGATCAGCGGCCCGATGCGCATCTGGCGCTCCGTCAGCCGGGGCTTACCCATGCCGTCATGGTCCCCTCCGTGTTGGAGCAGGTGCTCGCGGAACCCGAGGGCGCCTTTCCGTATAATGATAAAATTCAGGTGAGTGTCGGCGGTGGGGCCATGACCGACCGGCAGGTCGAGCAAGTGAAGGAACGGATATCGCCAAGGCTCTTCAATCTGCTTGCTTCGACCGAGGGTGGAGTCATAGCGCATACGCCCATCCACGTGGCAACGGACATGCGGAGTCATTCGCTGGTTGCCGACCGGCTGGTCGAGATTGTCGACGAGCATCACCATCCTCTGCCGCAGGGGGAAGTTGGAAGGGTCAGGATCGGTGTTCATGGGCTTGTGAGCGGGTACCTCAACAACGAGAAGGCAACGGCGGAATGTTTCAGGGAGGGGTTTTTCTATCCCGGAGATCTCGCGTCGATACTTCCAGGTGGCCGTCTCGCGCTGCAGGGGCGCGTGTCGGACGTCCTGAATATCGGCGGTTTCAAGGTCTCGCCCTTTCCGCTTGAGCAACGCCTCGCCGAGCAGCTGGGTGTGACCGCCTGCGTTTTTGCCGCGCTTTCGGACAACGGCCAGGAGGAACTTCACATCGTTCTCGAAACGGATGCCGCTCTGGTTCGGGAGAAGGTCACCTCGTTGCTTCGAGAGGAAGCCCGAGTGGTTTCGGCCGTGAAGGTTCATTTCGTCAAAAGGTTGGCGCGGAACGACATGGGCAAGATCGTGCGCCGTGAAGTTCGGCAGCAGGTTCTGGCACCGGCAGATGGCGCGAAGGTGCCGTGATCTCGAATATGGGGGCGCTTATCCGTTTTTCTTTGCGGCGGGTGCCTGCGGGCTCTTTTGCGCGAAGGCTTCAAGGACGGCCTTCATGCGGAGAAGGCCGAAGAAGGGCAGCATGATGTCGATGGCGCTTTGCGCGAGTTTCGCGGTGCGCCGCGCGTCGAGCCGGTTGCCCAGCGTGTCGAGGAATCGGGTGACCTCCTGATCGGCGAGCGCTTCCGCCGCCTCGACGTAAAAGCGCGTGATCTCGGGCGTGAAGCCGTGCTCCTCGGTGAAGCCTGCGGCGCGCATGTCACCCCAGAGACCGACGATCTGTGCGTCGGTTGGGCTTAGATGCATTTCGTTGTTGCGGCGGCGCGGCCGGACGGCGCCAATCGCCGCCAGCGCCCTGGCGTCCGATGATGCATTGGGGTTGCGGCTCAGCATGCTCGAAAGCGGAATCAGCGCGTCGTGGACGCCGAGGCGCGCCGCCACAAGCGTATCGAGATGGGGGAACGCGCCGGGATCGGCTGGCATGTCGTCGAGGTTGCCAGCCATGGCCCGCTTTATCTGGGGAATCGAAAGGTTCCGCTCATGCTGCAACTCGCGGATTGCGAGGATGCCGCGCACATGGGCCTCGTCATATTCCGCGACATTCGGCTTGGGACGCCTGGGCTCCGGCAACAGCTTTTCGCGGAGATAGACGCGGATCGTCTCGCGGTTCACGCCGGTCCGCCGCTCGAGGTCGCGCATCTTCATAGGGTTTCATCCAACCGATTCGTTAGCGGCCATTTCGCGGTCAAAAAGCCGCAGCGGAAAACGCATAGACTCTATACGCAAAAATGCGTAATGTCATTACACAATATGGGCGCGTCGCCGGATCGGCAGGCTTGCCCGCATGGGAGGATAAAAAGAATGACCGCATCCATCATTCCGACCGAGTTGATTGCGCCGGCCTTCAATCCGGCAAGCTTCGCCAATCGCGCGGCGATTCATGACCTCTTCACTCGCCTGCGCCGCGACTATCCGCTGTCTATTGCGGAGGTGCCGGGCTACGACCCGCACTGGATCGTCACTAAATGGTCGGACCTGCGCGAAATTACGCGCCAGGACGAGATATTTCATGGCGGCGACCGCTCGAAGACGCTGATCTCCCAGGCGGGCGAGCAGCTTGTGATGCAGTACACAGGCGGCCAGCACAATATCTTCCGCTCGCTTGTGCAGCTCGATCCGCCGGAGCATCGGGCCTATCGCGATGTTCTCGCGGCAACCTTCATGCCCAACAACATCATGGCCCTGACCGATAGCGTGCGCGCGACGGCCGAGAAGTACGTCAACCGGATGGCGGAACACGGCAATGCTTGCGACTTCGCGACGGACATCGCCTTCCGCTACCCGCTCAAGGTCGTGCTCGACCTCATCGGCGTGCCGGAGCAGGACCACGAGAAGATGCTGCGTCTGACGCAGTGGCTTTTCACCTGGGCCGATCCGGATCTCAAGCGGCCGGGCGCAGATCCGAGCAATCCGATCGAGATCACCGAGACGTGGAACATCGTCTACAACAGCTTCAAGGATTATTACGATCCGATCATCGCCGACCGCCGCGCCCACCCGCGCGACGACATCGCCTCGCTGATCGCCAACGGCAAGGTGTTTGGCAATCCGATGGAAGAACGCGCGATGATTTCCTATCTGATCATCGCCTCCACCGCCGGCCACGACACGACCTCGGCCACCACCGCAACCGGAATGTGGCTCCTTGCCGAGCAGCCCGAACTCCTCGCCCGTCTCAAGGCTGATCCGTCGTTGATTCCCGGCTTTGTCGAGGAAAGCATTCGTTGGGCGACGCCCGTGCAGCACTTCATCCGCTCGGCGACGGTGGATTACGAGCTGCGCGGACGCCAGATCAAGAAGGGCGACCTGATCTATCTCTCCTACCTCTCGGCCAACCGCGACGAGGAGAAGTTCGAAGATCCCTTCACCTTCAAGCCCGACCGCTCCCCCAATCAGCATGTCGGTTTCGGCTATGGCGGTCATATATGCCTTGGCCAGCATCTCGCCCGGCTGGAGATGCGTCTTTTCTGGGAAACAATGCTGCCGCGTCTCGAATCCGTCGAACTGGCGGGCGAACCTAAAATGGCCGAGGCCGAATTCGTCAGTGGACCCAAATCGGTTCCCATCAGGTTCAGAATGCACTGACGCGAAAGCGTGGGGCGCTGCCCCGGTGTGACGCGGGCGGAGTTAAATGCTGGCCGGAGCAGATCACTGCTCCGGCCAGTTTTCGTTCTGGGACCGGGTCGGTGCCCGCAAATTCAAACCGGGCAACGCAGAGGGGCGCTCTTGTTAGGTTGGTGAGCACGCATTAAAAGATAGAGAGGGCTATTTTTTCAAGGAGAGGTCTGTTGCTCGACGGATTTCGTATTGTGTGCGTTACGCCCGCCGGCCGCCGCCGCTATATGCGTTTGTTGGTTCCGCAGATTCTCTCTGAAGATATTGTCGACGAATACCAGATATGGATGAACACTGAAGATCGTGCCGATCTTCAGTTTCTGAATGAAATCGGCCAAATCCCTAAAATAAAGCTGGTTCCCCAGCCGAAAGGAATTGTCGATGGAAGCTTCTCCATCTGTGATTTTTTCGTTGGCT
>JAJXZC010000251.1 GCA_021780275.1 Pseudomonadota bacterium | reverse complement strand
CGCCATCACCGAGATGGCGGTCTTCATGGGACAGGTCGTCTGCACGCAGGACCCGGCAAAGGCGGCCGCGCGCGACAAGGAAATGCTGGCAAAGCCCGAAGGCGAACGCATGAACGCTTTGCCGCCGCCTGCGGGGATCACCAGCGGTATCGTCAAAGGCAATCCCGCCGCCGGTCAGGTCGCGCCCGAACCCTTCCTTGCAAAGGATGGACGGCGTGTCGATGAGCTCGCCGGCTACGCACCCATTCTTTATGTGCGTGAGCCGCTCGAATCTGTGAGCTTTGCGGGCGGCGGTCTCGTGGTGCCGCTGTCGATGGTGGCGGACAAGGATGGCGCGCTTGCAAGAATGATGGGCGATGCGGAAGCGATGCTGGTTCGTCCTGACAAGAATGTCTTCGGCGTCGGCGACTCAGCCGCGCTGCTGGCGTCTTGGGGGGACTATTTGCAGCGCGGCTGAGCGCGGGTTGGCGGGCCTTGCAAGTTAGCGGGGGCAGGCAAGGTTCCCGCCGGGGGCCTCAGGATGGCCAGATGTCGATAGCGGTGCGCCCGTTCAACGCAACGTTGAGATGCGCTTCGCCATTGTCATCCGCCGTCACGGTCGCTTCGTCTGTGCCCTTGACCGTGTAGTTCTGACCGGGTTTCAACCGGGCAATCTTTATCTTCTGAACCGATGCGCCCTCACCGGGATGGAGCACGAGTTCCAGATCGTCGCCGTGACTGAAGGCGCGGGCGACGAGGACTTCCGGATAGGGCACATCCGTCAGCACCGGCCCGTTGAGCGTTTCTTCCGACGGCCCTTCGACAAAGGAGCGACGGAAGTCGCCGGTGCGCATCAGGCGTCCTGTGGCCGCTGAAATATTGGCGAGGTTCGAGCCACCCATATAACGGCGCACGCCGCCCTCGATGGTTTCACCACAGTCGGCATCGAGGCTGCGCTGTGCGGCCTCAGCGATTTCCTCGTCACCGAATTCCCGCGCGCCCATCAGGATGGAGCCATAGGACGCCGTGTGACCGGTTCTGTAGTTGCCGGCGTCGAGCCCCTTGCCTGGCAGGCTGATGCGCTTCTTGTCTTCGGCGTCCGTCGTGATCGCCGGTTCGATTTCCTTGCGCGCAATGGCCCAGAGGCGATGGGCGCGGTCGGGTGCAAAGCAGTCGGCGAAATTGGCGTAGCCCGCTTCGCCCACAGGAAAGGGAACTTCAAAGCCCAGATGCTGCGAGCGCAGTCCGATGATGGAACCGCTCGTGTCGGTGAATTCCGTGTCGAGCTTTTCGAGCCAGCCGGGCAGGAAGCGCGCGACATAATTCGTGCCGAAGAGACGGTCATGCGTCGCCAGCGAGGTCATGCCGTAGTGGTTGCAGATCGGATAGATCCAGTTCGGCTCGCAGGGGAAGAGACAGAACTGATCGTTGTAGTGCTCGTAGTTCTTCACCACCGAGCCGATGATCGTGTGCAGGTCATGCACATAGGCCGTCTTGTCGTTGAGGCGGAAGGTCAGGCTGCCGGGTTCGGCATAGCGGCGGTCGCCGCTGTTCAGCATATATTGGCCGACATGCATGCCGAACCATCCCGTCAGCATGATGTTGTCGCGATTGGCGGGATCGAAATTCGTGAAGTTCAGGTGTCCCCAGCAGGACTCGTAGACCCAATAGCCCCAGACCTTGCGCAGCAGATATTTCTCGATGAGGTTCTGCTGGGCCTTTGCCATATAGCCCGTGAAGTTCGGCACATAGGCGCCCTGCACGATGCCGAGCGCAAAGCCCATGTGGTTGAGCTGATAGCGCAAGGCGGCGGGCTGGAACTGGTCGATAATGTCGAAGCCGTTGAACTCATTGACCGGCTGCAAGGCGCGGTCGAGGAGATAGCGCAGCGAAGGCAGATCGTCGGTGGCGATTTCGCGCGTCGTCGCGTCCGGACGGGCGGCGGCTTTCACTTCGACTTCCGCGAGTGAGGCGGGCAGGAAGGCGGCACGCGCTGTGCGTTTCACTTCGCCGTCGCTCCGCGCCTTGTCGGCGCGTCTGCGGAAGAAATAGGCGGTGCCTGCCATGGCAAAGCCGACGACGATATGCGCGCCGGGAAAGGCCGTCTCTGTCGCCATGGCGCCTGCGATCAGCGCTGCACCGCCCCAGACAGTGACGGGCGCAAGCACGAGGCCTGCCCAGAACCAGGCAACGAGTGATACGGCGAAAAGAACAAGCGTCAGCGGGAAGAGCAGCACGGCCCAGCCGCCGACGGCGACGAAGCCCGCGCCCGGCATCCAGAGGCCGAGCCCCGCAGCCTGCCAGCCTGCCGATGCGCCCGTGAGGACAGGCAGCAGGCCGAGCATCCAGACAGCGGCATAGATCATCGCGGTGCGGCGCTGGCGGGCGCTCGTCACCGGCCCCTTGCCGTTGGTTGCGCCCTTCGCGAAAAACCTGCTGTCGCTTTGTTCGATGGTCGTCATGTGACGTCTTCCCTGAGCTTTGAATTTTGTTGGTACAGCGTCTTAGAGCGCCGTCAGATGGCCGCCGTGGCAGATCACCGAGAGGGCCTGCGTAAGGCCCGCGGGCGAAGTGCTTGTTGTCGCCGCGGCAACGCCTGCGACACCGACCAGAGCGACCGTTATTTCGAGCGTGACCGCCAGCATCAGCATTCTTGGTGAAAGGGCGCGTTCAATCCTGAGGCGGAAGGCATTGCTGCTCGGCGTTGCGGCGACCGTCGCCATGCCGGGTTGCCAGGCAACTGACAGATTGGGCCGGAATCCCTCCGCCTCGCGCTCGCCGAAGATACGTGTACGAACACGATCCAGCGCAAGCGCGATCTGGCCGACCAGAAACACCGCAAAGGCGCAACAAGGCATAGGTGCAATCCTCCCTCTCTCCCGACCTGGATTTTGCGGAAGAGGGCCGGACCCGTCCAATTGGAAGATTCCGGCTATTTATAGATGTTGCCTATAATTCGTCGGGGCATATAGGCTGATCCTATGGGAGGAGGCGCCTTTGGATCTTGAGACAAAACCTTTGCGTTGTTTCATCGCGGTGGCCGACGAGGGCTCGTTCACCAAGGCTGCGCAGCGTCTGCATGTCACCCAGCCGACGCTCTCTGTGCAGATACGCGAGCTTGAGAAATATCTGGGCTTCGATCTTTTCATCCGCACCACGCGTTCGATCGAATTGACGCGCGAAGGCCGCGCCTTTCTCGCCGATGCACGGCGCATGGTGGCCGAAAGCGATCGTATCAAGGGCGCGATCAAGAACCTGCGGCTCGAAGGTGCGCGGCGTCTTGATCTCGGCGCGACCTTCTACACGATCGATATCCCTGAGCGTGTCGCGCTCATCGAAAAATTCATGGCGCTGCATCCTGAATTGACGCTTGATATCGACAATCGCTGGCAGAACGAGCTTCTCGCTGATCTTTTGAGCGGCACGCTCGATCTGGCGCTTGTCATCGGCGTGCCCGTGCCGCGGGCAAGGTTCGACGCGGCGCTGGCGAAAGAAGACGGCAGCGAAATTCTCTATCCGGACGATCTTGCCCAGATTGAATTGCGCCGCGAACCTGTTGGACTTCTTGTGCCCTCAGAGCATCCGCTCGCCCGTCGCCGTCTGGTCAAACAGGCCGACCTCAAGGGTCTCAAGATCGCCATGCTCGCGCCGGGACATGGCGTCGATGTCTATGAGCCCATTGCGCAATTGCTGGAAGGGGCGGGGGCCGAGCTTGTCATTCCGCCGGAAGGCAATGGCATCGGCGTCGAGCGCTATGGCCGCCAGTTCCGCATCCCTGCCGTCACGCTCGGCTGGTTTGCGGAACATAATACCGGGCCGGACACGATGGTGCGGCGGCCGGTCGAGGGATTGTCGCTCACAACCTCCCTTGTATTGCTTGGCCGTGCCGGTGATATGCGTCCGCCTGCGCGCACCTTCTGGAATCTGGCGGCGGAAGCCGCTTCTGCGCCTGTTCGTTTGCGCAAGGCGGCGAAATAAATTCGGCCACCTTGTAGGGTGTCGAGCAGGCCTTGTTTTCCCGGCGCTTTCGGCTCTCGCCAAAGTTCCCCTACGTCAAATATGGGCATCGGCTTTGTGCCTTTGGTCAGGCGTGTTTCAAAGCGGATAATGCCTACGTAATTGCGCCATTTTCCGCGTCTACAATGGCTCAAACGGCCTTTACAAGCGCCGCCTCATGATCAAGATGGCGGCCAAACCCGTTTCGTTTTCGCCAACTCAGGTCGGATGCCTCTCGCATCGCGACCCCTAATGACAGGAGTTCATCATGGCAGAAGCATATATCGTTGCCGCAACGCGCACCGCTGGCGGTCGCAAGGGCGGTCGTCTGAAGGACTGGCACCCCGCCGATATGGGCGGCAAGGTGATCAACGCCCTCGTCGACGCCACCAAGGTCGATCCCGAACTCATCGAAGACGTGATCGTCGGTTGCGTCGATCAGGCCGGTGAGCAGGGCATGAACATCGCGCGTAACGCGGTGCTCGCTTCCAAGCTGCCTGAGTCCGTTCCCGCCACTTCGGTCGATCGTCAGTGCGGCTCCTCGCAGCAGGCGCTCCACTTCGCCGCTCAGGCCGTCATGTCGGGCGCGATGGATGTCGTCGTCGCCGCCGGTATCGAAAGCATGACCCGCGTGCCCATGGGCATGCCGATCTCGCTGCCCTTCAAGAACGGTTTCGGCATCTACAAGAGCCCGAAGATTGAAGAGCGCTACCCCACGATCCAGTTCAGCCAGTTCGCGGGCGCCGAAATGGTCGCCAAGAAGTACGGCCTGACCAAGGATCAGCTCGACGAATTCGCCTTCAACAGCCACCAGCGCGCCATCGCGGCGACGCAGGGCGGCGCCTTCAAGGACGAAATCACCGCGCTTGAAGTCGTCACCGCCGACGGCAAGACCGAAATGCACACGATCGACGAAGGCATCCGCTTCGACGCCAACCTCGACGCCATCAAGGGCGTGAAGCTTCTCGTCGAAGGCGGCGCTGTCACGGCGGCGTCCTCCTCGCAGATC
>JAJXZC010000149.1:2307-4990 GCA_021780275.1 Pseudomonadota bacterium | reverse complement strand
CCGCCGGGGCCGATTTGATATGCGGCAAAGACGCTTGCGGAGTCGAAGTTCGGGCCACGTTCGAGCGACAGGGCGTACAGCTCGAACTGCCGCACGCTGATGGGCTTGATCAGGAGAGACTCGGTTTCAGCAGCCATTCGCGATCAGACTATTCTGCCCTGAGGGCCTACAAGTAGAGTGCGTCCCGCGTGAGGAGGTCGCTCAGCACGTCTGCACGCGGCCGCGGCCCCTTGAGCGCCAGGTCGACCAGGCCGCGGGTTACTCCGCGCGCCAGGCTGCGCGCCATGACGCGCTGCTTGGTCGACACCTTCTGGAGCCCGGCGCGGCCGTGGACGAAGGTGCTTCGCAGGTCGAAGAGATCCTTGTAGGCCTGCACGCTTGCGGTGTCGTTCAAGACGGCCGCGACGCGTGCCGCGACGCGATCCGTGGCTGACGAAACCGCCTTGTGCGGGTCAGGCTTCGGCCGAAGCCATTTCTTGTGGTCCAATTCGAGGCCGACGGCAGCTTCGATGGCCGTCATGTGCGCCATGACCTCGTCCATGCCATCGGCGAGGAAGGCCCGGACGAGAAAATGCGCGATAGGTGTCTCGAACAGGTCCGTTGCCCGCGCTTCCTCGAGCTCCTTCCAAGCATCTTCGGTGAAGAGCGCCAGACCCGACGCCGCGTCGTCATCGAGTGGCAAGACCGTCGGACGTTCGAGTTCGATGTCGTCTCCCCACCGATCCTGGACGATCCATGGCTCAAGGGTGAGGCTATCCGCACTTGGGGGTGGAGACGGGCGAATGAAGAGGTCGTCGTCGGCCGTGTAAATCCAAGGCAGGCGAAAGCCTCGCCAGTCGACCTCCTGCATCGTGGACCACCGTTCCCACGGCGCCAGCAGGAGAAAGAATAGCGCTCGTTCGACCGCCGGCGGAAAGCGACCGAGATGGGGATCGATCTCTCCGAAATCTCGATCGAGCGTCGTGTACATGAAGGGGGCGGCGCGTGCTTCAGGGCGCGGGTCGAGCGCGATTTCTTCCTCCACAACCAGCCATCGGAACTGCGCCAGGCGCTTGGGATCGAGCGACTCATTGTGAAAGTTGCGGGCGAGCCGCTGGGCATTGAACAGCCGCGCCAGATCGTCCGCGGTGAAGTCCGCGACGCGGGCATTGCCGAAGCTCAACATCGGCATGTCGTCCGCCAGGTCGAGCGGGCATAGGTGGCGGCGCAGCGTCGTCCTGCGCCGATATGCTTCATCTAGCGCATTCGCGGCACTTTCGGGATCGAGGCTCAGTGCGGCCTTGTTGGCAGGGAGATGACACGGCAGCCCGAGTGATCGGAGGGCCGTGCTCAAAGCGAAAACCGGTTTGCCACCGCCGTATTCCGCGAGGCACAGCTCGCTCAATGCGACGAAGGGCGGTGAGGCCAGAAGGTTGTCCGGGCCCGGCCGGGGAAAGATACTTCCCCTCGTAGAAGTCGTGCTCGTCCACTGGGGGACGGCGGAGAAGCCGTGCCGGCGGAGGCGCCGAAAATCGTCGTCGAAGTGACCATCACTGGGCTATCGCCGGAGCAAGAGGCGCGGTTTGGTGGCAGCGTTGAGTGGCTCGACGTGACAACCGGCGCTTTTTACACCGCTGCAAACCCGGCGGGTGTCGATGCAGCGAACATCAAGGCCGCCCTGCGCGTCACGTTTGTCGGCGCATACGATCCAGACGAGGACGACTTCGTCGGCAACACCTACTATTCGCGGAGCCTCACCGAAGAGGAAACCCCAACGCCCTTCTCCAAGAAGGACAAGCAACACTGCGGGTTCCTCTTCCTGCGATCGCTACGAACCGGATCGCGGGCTCTGAGTCTGGAGCATGGAAGCCTCCTCGACATCATTCTCAGACTCAAAGAAATACGGCCACAGATGTGGGAGGGCACTATCGGCACGCTGGCGGCTTTCGACGTCGCGAGCGATCCGGCGATCGGAATATCCGGCGTCCTCGACAGCATCGACAAGTCGCTGAAGAAGTATGTGCCGCGCGAATGGGGCGTGAAGCCCCACCTCAAAGTCTCCAACCTGACCCGCGAACACCTGCGCAAGGTGGTCACCGCGTTCATCGCGACAGGGGATGGCGACCACGCCGCGCCCTTCTATCGACAGGGCACCGGAACGATCAACATGCTGGTTCTGGCGATGCTTTCGCAGATTGCCGAGGACAAGCAGAATGTAATCTTCGCGATGGAGGAGGTCGAAACCGCGATCCCGCCCTATGCGCAGAAGCGTATCGTCCACGAGCTGCGCAAGCTGGCGTCTCAGTCGATTTTCACGTCGCATTCGCCTTACGTCTTGGAAGAATTCAAGCTCGATGAGACGGTCATACTCTCGCGTGCGAACGACGGCGTCCTGGCCCAGGCCGAGATCACTCTGCCCGACAGCGTCAAGCACAAGCGCTACCGGCAGGAATTCCGCACGCGATTTTGCGAAGGCTTACTGTCGCGCCGCGTTCTGATCGCGGAAGGCGCGACCGAGGCGAGCGCCTTTCCGGTGGCGGCGCGGCGGCTCTCAGAATTGAAGCCAGCCGTCTATGCGTCGCTGGAAGCCCTGGGCATCTGCGTGATCGACGCCGACCGGGCGCCCCGGCTCCGCACCGGCGGCGACGTGCTCCTCCGCGGGGCCACCCTGGTCACGGTGTCCGGCCCGGTCCGGCCGGACACC
>JAJXZC010000149.1:0-2297 GCA_021780275.1 Pseudomonadota bacterium | reverse complement strand
AGATTGCGGACCTAGCCGGCATCTACAAGGGGCTCGGGAAGCGGACGTTCGGGCTTTGCGACAAGCAGACCGATCCAGCGAAGGCGGACATCGAGGCGCAAGTCGAGCGCCTCTTCATGCACGAGGAGAAGGGTATCGAGGATCTGATCCTGAAGAACACTACCGCGGCCGCGCTTGAGCGTTTCGCGGATCAGCTCGATTGGCCGCCGCACCTGACCGCGAAATACCCCGACCCTAAGGCCAACGCGGTCGCAGCGTTGAAGGAATATTTTGGATGGTCGAAAGGCAACTGGGGGATCGCCGACTTCCTGGCCCAATGCTCGGAGACCGAAATTCCGTCATGGATTCGGGACGCTTGTATCGTGCTCAAGGCCATTTGCGATCCGCCGCCCGCACCTCCGCCGGGTCCGAACGCGGATGGCGCTGAACCCGCCGCAGAGCCTGCCGCGTAGAGGGCGTCATGGTCGATCTCACGGAAGCTCAGAAGGACGTCCTGAAGGCCGAAGGCCATCAGCTCGTCGTCGGAGGACCGGGCTCCGGGAAGACCACGGTATCGATCCTGAAGGCCGCGAAGATCGCCCGTGAGAGGCTCAAGCCGGGCCAGCGTATTCTCTTTCTGAGTTTCGCGAGAGCAACGGTATCGCGTGTATTCGAGGCGATCGACGAAGAGCAGTCGGTCACGAAGGAGGAGAAAAAGCAGATCGAAGTTGATACCTATCACTCGTTCTTCTGGCGCCTCCTCAAAGCGCACGGCTACCTAGTCGGATTTCCGCGTCGGATGACGATCCTGACGCCGCCGAATGAGGCGATCGCACTTTCAGTCATCCGCAGCGGGTTCAAGGCGCATTCGAAGCTGTCGCCCGAGGAAAAGGCGCAGAAGGCAGCGCTGGAAGTCGCTGAGCGCACGCGCCTGGCGACCGACGAGGGGAAGGTTTGCTTCGATCTGTTTGCCGAGCGCGTGGCGGTTCTTCTCCACGGGTCGGCGAAGGTCCGCGACCTGGTTTCAACTATGTACCCATTCATCATCCTGGACGAGTTTCAGGATACCTCCGCCGAGCAGTGGCGCGCGGTCGAGGCGATCGGAAAGAGCAGCACGCTCATCGCGCTCGCCGATCCCGAGCAGCGGATCTTCGACTTCATTGGCGCGGACCCTGAGCGCCTCAAGCACTTCAAAGAGGCGTTTAAGCCGTCCACTCACGATCTGGCGGGGGAGAACCACCGGAGCAAGGGAACGGATATTGCGTTGTTCGGCAACCATCTCCTGACGGGGAAATTCCGCCAAGAGCCCTATCAGGGGATCGACTTCGAAGGATTTGCGTCCAATCCAAATCAGGCTTTCGCATCGTTGGTCGCCCAGGTGCTGAAGGCACGAAAGCGGCTCATCGATTCGGGGCGAAAAGACTGGTCGCTCGCCATCCTAGTTCCTACGAAGCGGATGACCCGCCTCGTTTCCGACAATCTGCGCGAGCCGTTCGGCAGTGTGCCCCCAATATCGCACACGGCGGCCGTCGACATGGAGGGGCCGATCCTGGCGGCGGAGGTGATCGCGTTCCTCCTGCAGCAGCGGAGTCACGATGGCTGCTTTGACGAGTTCGTGGAGATTTTATGCAGCTTCTTCCACGGGCGCGGTGGGGCGGCGCCGACCAAGGGAGACCTGACCGAGGCCGCTCGGTTCCGGGCCGCTTTGGTGAAGTGGAACGACTGTGTCGCCAAGGGCAAGGCGGTCCCGGCTAACAGCGTCCTTCAGGCGACTTTTGCGGTCCATCAGGCTGTCGCGGCGGTAAAGCTGACTGGCGACCCCGACGCCGACTGGACGGCGTTGAGGGCCGTCCTGGAGGCCGGCGGGTGCGCACGGCTTTCCGAGATCGCCAGGGAGGCCCGCAATGTTCGATTGCTGGAACGGGGCACGCAGCTTCGCCAGGGCCTGTCGCAAGACTGGCGGGATTTTGGCGGCTATCGAAACGCCCTTGCGGTGACGCGGCAGGCGTTTGTTCAGGAGCATTTCGCCACGGCGCATAAGCCTGAATCAGGCGTCGTCGTGATGAACATGCACAAAGCGAAGGGTAAGCAGTTCGACGAGGTCATAATCTTCGAGGGTTGGCCGAAGCGCGTGAAGGGCGAAATTGTCGGGAATCCCGATCGCATCGTCGGCGGCAATTATCGCGACGGAGCGATGACGCAGGCCAAGCAGAATTTTCGGGTTAGCGTCACGCGCGCGAAGGCTCGCACAACGATCATGTCACCCCAGGACGACGTCTGTGTGCTGCTCATTCCAGCCGGCTGACGCTGGCCTCGCT
>JAJXZC010000470.1 GCA_021780275.1 Pseudomonadota bacterium | reverse complement strand
TGGCAGAAGAGTGAGATGAATGAAGCAGGTCTGGCCCCGGTCGATCTCGTTGCCGAGCTGGCGGATCGCCTCGAAGAACGGCAGGCCCTCGATGTCGCCGACCGTGCCGCCGATCTCGCACAGCACGAAGTCGACATTGCCACTGTCCGACAGGACGAATTCCTTGATCGCGTCGGTCACATGCGGGATCACCTGCACCGTACCGCCGAGATAATCGCCACGCCGCTCGCGCGCGATGATGTCCTGGTAGATGCGGCCGGTGGTGATGTTGTCGCCGCGCGTCGCGGGCACGCCCGTGAAACGCTCGTAATGGCCGAGGTCGAGGTCGGTCTCCGCTCCGTCATCCGTCACATAGACCTCACCATGCTGGTAAGGCGACATCGTGCCGGGATCGACGTTGAGGTAAGGGTCGAGCTTCCGAAGCCGCACGGAAAACCCGCGCGCCTGAAGGAGCGCGCCGAGCGCCGCGGATGCGAGACCCTTGCCTAGAGAGGAGACCACGCCGCCGGTGATGAATATGTACCGCGTCATGGGCCCTTAACGTACACCAACAAAAAACGATTCGGATCGCCAAAGAGCAGCCGCAAGGCCGGCCTGACGAAATTACCTGTGAACAATCCACCCGGGCCCCGAAGGAGCCGGGCCTGATCTGCTATTGCGCGTGCGGAACGCTCGGTTCTGCCGGGGCCTTGGGCGCTTCCGGCGCAGCCGGGGCCGGCGCGGCGGGCGTCGTGCCGGTCTGATCGAGACCCGAACCCAGCGGCGCGGGGACGACCGGCGCCGGGGTCTCCGTGCCGATCGGGGCCGGGGCCACCTTGTCGAGCAGCGATCCGCCCGTGCCGCCGCGGGCCGCGAGAATCACGAGGCCGAGGCTCGTCGCAAAGAAGAGAGCCGCCGCGATCGCGGTTGCCCGGGTGAGCGCATTGCCCGCGCCCCTGCCCGTCATCAGACCGCCGCCACCGCCAATGCCCAGCGCGCCGCCTTCGGACCGCTGAAGCAGCACCAGCGCGACGAGCGCGACCGCGACCATCAGATGAATGATAAGCAGGATGGTGGCCATGGCGCCTCGAAATCCGGTCTGTGCATGCGAAAGGGAGCCGCCCGGTCGGGCGGCGCTGCGCCGGGGTTGTAGCGCATGCAAGCCCCGGATTCCAGCCCCGTCGGTCGGGTTCCTCAGGCGGCCGTCCGGCGGTAGGTCCCGGCCGGCATGCCGAGCGCCCCAGGACAGGAACCCGGCTTGCGCTACCGACACAACAATGGACCGGCTGACGACCGGCGACTACGTATAGGCGGCGATGATGCCGTAGAAATCCTCGGCCTTGAGGCTTGCCCCCCCGACAAGCGCGCCATTGACGTCAGGCACCGCCATCAGCTCGGCGGCGTTGGACGGCTTCACCGACCCGCCATAAAGAATGCGCATTTTAGCGCCCTCATCCCCGAACCGTTTGACGAGGACCGCGCGAATCGCCCGGTGCACCTTGGCGACATCCGCCGCCGTCGGCGTCCGGCCGGTTCCGATCGCCCAGACGGGCTCATAGGCAATAACGGTCGTCCTTGCCGCCGCCCCGTCCGGGAGCGACCCGGCAAGCTGCTTGCGGATGACCTTCAGCGTCGCGCCGGCGTCGCGCTCGGCCTCTGTCTCTCCGACGCAGACGATGGCGACGAGCCCGGCCCGATGTGCGGCGTCGGCCTTGGCCCGAACCACGGCATCGGATTCGCCATGGTCCGCGCGACGCTCGGAATGGCCGACGATGACATGGCCGGCACCGGCATCCTTGAGCATCTCCGTGCTGATGTCGCCGGTATGCGCGCCGGAGGGCATGGCATGGCAATCCTGGGCTCCGATGGCGATCCGGGAGCCCCTGGCCTCCTCCTTCAGGAGCGAGATCAGCGTCGCGGGAGGGCAGATGAGGACGTCGCAAGAGATCGGTTTGCCTTTCGCGAGGCGCCTGGCGAGCCCGCTCACTTCCTTCCGGGAAGCCCTGAGGCCGTTCATCTTCCAATTCCCCGCCACCAGCGCCTTGATGCGCGGTGCTCTTGCCGTTGCCGCCATGACCTGATCCCCGTCTCTCAAAGTCCGGTTAATTCCACTCCGCGTTCGCGGATTTACCAGAGAGATAGGCCGCCGCCAACGCGTTTTCGCAAGGAAAATCAAACGGAAAGCTGGGCTGACCCGCTTGCGGCCCAAGGGGGTCGCACCTATCATGCCGCCTCTTTCAAGGCCGGCACCGGAATCCCGCGGCGGCTCCAATCAATGGCCGGCGAAACCTTGGCCTCAACCATCGGAAAAACGACCCATGCTTGAATCTCTCAGGAAAGGCGCCTCAAGCCTGGTGGCCAAGATCTTGATGGGCCTGCTCGTGGTCAGTTTTGCGGTCTGGGGCATCGCCGATATTTTCCGGGGCTATTCCTCCGACGAGGTTGCCAAGGTGGGCAACGAAAGCATCACTCTTGCGCAGTTCAATCGCGAATTCGAAGACCAGATCCACCAGTTCTCGCAGCGCCTCGGGCAACCGCTGACCCGGACGCAGGCAAAGCAATACGGCCTCGTCAGCGCGTCCCTCACGCGGCTGATCGCGCTGAGCGCGCTCGACAGCGGGGCAAACGACATGGGGCTTGCCGTCAGCGACAAGGAAGTCGCGGAGAACATCGCCTCCGATCCGAGCCTGCAGAGCAGTTTCGGCAAATTCGACCGGCAGGCCTTCGACCAGGCACTGGCGCGAACGGGCATTTCCGAAAAGACTTTTCTCGTCGACCGCCGCAAATACATGGTGCGCCAGCAGCTCAACGACGTGATGCAGCTGGGCGTCGGCGTACCAGCGACGCTGGTCGACGCTGTTTCCACCTACCAGCAGGAAACGCGTGTCGCCTCTTACATGATCCTGCCGCCGGAAGTTGTCGGCAAGATCGCCGATCCGGACGAGAAGACGCTCGAGGCCTACCACCAGAAGGCAGCCATCCATTTCACGCTGCCGGAAACCCGCGACTTCAGCATCATGGTTCTGGAGCCAAAGGACCTCACGGCCTCGATCTCCATATCCGATGAAGACCTCAAGAAGGCCTATGAGCAGCGGCGCAACGAGTTCGACACGCCCGAACGTCGCGAGGTCCAGCAGATACCCTTTGCAACGGAAGATGCCGCCAAGGCGGCAGACCAGCTTCTGCGCGAAGGAAAACCCGTCGACGATATCGTCAAGGGCCTCGGCCTTGAGATGAAGGACGTGTCGCTCGGTCTCGTCGCGCGCAACCAGATGATTTCGCCAGCCGTGGCAGACGCCGCCTTCGCCCTCAAGGTCGGGGAATACAGCGACCCGGTGAAGGGGCCGCTCGGTCCCGTGATCCTGCATGTCACCAAGATCGAGCCCGGATCCACGAGCACGTTCGAAGGCGTGAAGGACAAGCTCCGTGCCAAGATGACCGAGGAGCAGGCGCACAGCCAGGTCTACGACGTCCAGAACACGATCGAGGACGCAAGGGCCGGCGGTGCGACGCTCGAAGACATCGCCGCCAAGAACAACCTCAAGATCCTGAAGTTTTCCGGCCTGACGGTGAAGGGCCTGACGCTTGATGCCAAGAAGCCGGACGGCCTTCCCGACTACAAGGACCTCATCGAAACCGTGTTCAAGAGCGAGCCGGGCGACCAGATTCCACCCGGCGACACGGGAGATGGCGGCTACTATTGGGTCCGCGTCGATGGTGTTCAACCGCAAAAGCTGCAGCCGCTGGACAAGGTCCGCGATCAGGTCGTGAAGCTCTGGAAAGAGGAGAAGCGCAAGGCCGATCTCGATGTGCTGGCGCAGAAGATCGTCGAGCGCGGCAACAAGGGCGAGAGCTTCACGAAGATGGCGGGCGAACTCGACCGCACGGTGCTCGTCTCGCCGGAAATCAAGCGCGACTCGCAGAGCGACGCCTTTTCGCGCGTCGCCGTGGCGCGGCTCTTCGCCTCGCCGAAGGGCGGCTTCTCCTACGGTCCGGTGGGGTTCGGACAGAGCCTCATCGTGATGCAGGTCAAGGCGATCAATGATCCCAAGCCCGATCCGCAGTCGGCCGACTACAAGAAGCTCCACGACGACCTGCTCGACTCGCTCCAGACCGACATGATTACGACGACTGTCGCCGGTCTTGAAAAGTCGCTCGGCGTCAAACTCAACATCGAACTGATCCAGAATGCGACCAGTACGGACAATAACCAGTAGGACCGGTGCGGCCCCACGATGATTCAACCCGAATTTGCGGATTTCGAGCGCGTCTATAATTCCGGCGAACCGCAGGTCGTCTGGACGAAGCTCGTTGCCGATCTGGAGACGCCGGTCTCCGCGATGCTCAAGATTGCCGACGGAAAGCCGAACAGCTTTCTTCTCGAATCCGTCGAGGGCGGCGATACTCGCGGTCGCTATTCGATCATCGGCCTGAAGCCCGATATCATCTGGCGTTCCCTTGGCGAAAAATCCGAGATCAACCGGCAGGCCCGCTTCGACGCCGAGGCCTTCGAGGCCTGCGATGGCGGCCCGCTCGTATCCTTGCGCGCGCTCATCGAGGAATCGCGGATAGCGCTTCCCGAGGAACTTCCCCCAATGTCGGCGGGCGTCTTCGGCTACATGGGCTACGACATGGTTCGGCGGATGGAGCACCTGCCCGACCAGCCGAAGGATGCTCTCGGCCTTCCGGACGGTCTCTTCGTTCGCCCGACCATCATCGCGGTCTTCGACTCCGTGCGCGATGAGGTCACGATCGTGACGCCGGTGCGCCCCGAAACCGGCATCAATGCGCGCGCCGCCTATGCCCGCGCCGGCGAACGACTGACCGATGTCGTCAACGATTTCGATCGTTCGCTGCCGCATGTCGATCAGATCGAAAGCATCCAGGACCTGCCCGAGCCCGTCTCGAACACGCCGCGCGATGTCTATTTCGAGATGATCCGCAAGGCGAAGGACTACATTTCAGCCGGCGACATCTTTCAGGTCGTGCTCTCGCAGCGCTTCGAGGTCCCCTTCGC
>JAJXZC010000365.1 GCA_021780275.1 Pseudomonadota bacterium | reverse complement strand
TCGGAGGCTTCCTCGCGGATCGCCTTTCCAAGCGCGACATGCGGTGGAACGTATGGGTCATCGCTGTAGCGAAGATCGTCGGCATGCCGCTCTTCATCGTCTTCTACATGTCGTCCGATCTGAAGCTGATGATCCCAGTTTATATTGTTTCGTCGATCCTCGGCGCTTTCTATCTCGGGCCGAGCTTTGCGATGATCCAGAGCCTCACGCCGCTTCACATGCGGGCGCTTGCCTCTGCCGTCATGCTCTTCGTGTTGAATTTCATCGCGTTGGGCTTCGGGCCGCTGACGGTCGGGCTCCTGAGCGATCTGCTTGCGCCTCACTTCGGTCAGGAAAGCCTGCGCTGGGCGCTGTTTGGAACGTCCTTCATCGGCGTCTGGGCGGCCGTCCACTACTACTGGGCGGGCAAGACCTATCAGGCGGATATCGAGAAGCTCACCGCGAACTGACCTTGTAAGGCGGGCGCTCCACCCGCAATTTCGTCTCAACGGCCGCCCCATTCAGGGCGGCCGTTTTGCATTTCGTCGGCGCCCTCATTGCGGCGCGGCGCGAGAAACGCAAATTTTCCCGATTTTACGTGCGCCATGACACCGTTATTGCTATTGGTTCGCGAGTGCGAAAAGAAAAAAGTGAAGGCGGGCATAGCGAGAACGGTGATCACTGGGGCGGTGACGGGGCAAAATGGGCAGCCTGCGGAAGCTATATTTCGCTATTTACCGGGCGGGTTTGGGGTCCTTGCTGGACGGTCAGCAAGCGATCACGGCATCCATTGATGCGGCGGCGCACAAGATTCAGGACATTCTGCGTAGGGAGGGCCCGCAGGCGCGGGACCGGGTCTTCGAGGTCCTGCGCGACTGTGTCGACGGGCTGCCCGTAAAGGGCGAGGGCGAGCGTGCGTCCTGCGTCATCACGGGTTGGCCGCGGACCGGCAAAACGCTCATCTCGGACGTGCTGGCACGCCAGCATGGGTTCATTTTCATTTCGCTCGATCAGCTCCGCGACATTTACCACGAGGTCGACGACGACAGCCTGCGCGACGAGATGCGGCGGTTCATCCTCGATGAATTGTTCAAGCGGTTCCCCAAAGGGCTCGTCGTCGAAGGTGACGACCTGATCTACGTCAATCGCGGCCGCAGCAGCGACCTGAGAAATATATCGCTCGACTTCTGCGGCGGCCTGGCGGGCCGGCACAAAATCAAATGCTTCGTGGTCGGCAATGCGGATGTTGCCGTGGACGCGAAGGTGACGGCGTTGCGGAAGTATCAGGAGACGGGCAAATGCTGGACGCTAAAGAGCCAGCGTTGGCGCGACCTGCAGGCGCGGGCGGCCGAAATGATCGAGGACAGCCGGAAGCTTCGCGACATGGCGCCTGCTCATGACGTCACTTACATCGAAATGGACGTTATCAACTTCGATCTGTCGGTGAAAAACGCCGCGGACAAGATTGCGGCACCCCTCCATTGAGGCGGTCGACGGGGGCCCATGAAGAGCCCCCGATTTCGTTCAGGCCAGCGTTCCGTGGCAGTGCTTGAACTTCTTGCCGGAACCGCAGGGGCAGGGCGCGTTGCGCGCGGTCTTGCCCCAGGTCGCTGGGTTCTTCGGATCGGCGGCGACACCCGGATCGTTGCGCACCGGGCGCGTGAGCGTCGCAACGTCGCCAGCCGCAAATTCGTCCTCGCCCGTCAACGGATCCGCATGATGCGCTTCCATGCGCGGTAGCGGCGTTTCCTCGACCGGCGGCACCTCGGCCACGAACTGCGCGTTCATGAGCTGGCGCGTGACGTCCTCGCGAAGGCGCGTCAGCAGGCTCTCGAAGAGTTCGAAGGCTTCCGACTTGTATTCATTGAGCGGGTCGCGCTGGGCGTATCCGCGCAGGCCGACGGCCTGACGCAGATAGTCGAGCATCATCAGATGCTCGCGCCAGTGATGGTCGAGCGTCTGGAGAAGGATCGCCTTCTCGACCTGACGCATGAGTTCGGGCCCGGCCTGGGCGACCTTCGCCGCCATGGCGCGGTTGGCTTCCGATTTCAGACGCTCGCGGATTTCCTCATCGGCAATGCCTTCCTCGGCTGCCCATTCCACGATCGGAAGGTCGAGACCAAGGATCGTCGAGGTCTCTTCCTTGAGGCCATTGGCGTCCCACTGTTCGGCATAGGCCTTTTCGGGAATGTGCCGCGAGACGAGCGCATCGATCACCTGTTGGCGCATGTCGTCCACGGTCTCGCGCACGTCATCGGCTTCCATCAGCTCGACGCGCTGATCGAAGATCACGCGGCGCTGATCGTTCATGACGTCGTCGTATTTCAGCAGGTTCTTGCGGATGTCGAAGTTGCGCGCCTCGACCTTCTGCTGCGCTTTCTCAAGCGCCCTGTTGATCCAGGGGTGGATGATGGCTTCGCCTTCCTTGAGGCCGAGCTTCTGCAGCACGCCGTCCATGCGGTCGGTGCCGAAGATGCGCATCAGGTCGTCGTCGAGCGATAGGAAGAACTTCGAGCGGCCCGGATCGCCCTGACGGCCCGAACGGCCGCGCAGCTGGTTGTCGATGCGGCGGCTTTCGTGGCGCTCTGTGCCGATGATGTAGAGGCCGCCGGCGGCAAGCGCGGCTTCCTTCTTCTTCGCGATATCGGCCTTGATCTCTTCAATCTTGCGCTTGCGCTCGGCTTCGTCCTCGATGCCGGCCGTTTCGTCGGCAATGCGCATGTCGAGATTGCCGCCGAGCTGAATGTCGGTACCGCGGCCGGCCATGTTGGTGGCGATCGTGATGGCGCCGGGAACGCCGGCCTGCGCGATGATATGCGCTTCCTGCTCGTGGTAGCGCGCGTTCAGCACGTTGTGCTTGATCTGCTTCTTCTTGAGAACTTCGGAGAGCGTTTCCGATTTCTCGATCGAAACGGTGCCGACGAGCACGGGCTGGCCGCGCTTCACGCAGTCTTCGACCTCGATGACGATGGCGTCGTATTTCTCGCGCGCGGACCTATAGACCTCATCATCCTCGTCGACGCGGGCGATCGGCCGGTTGGTCGGCACTTCGATGACTTCGAGGCTGTAAATGTCGAGGAATTCATCGGCTTCCGTCAGCGCGGTGCCCGTCATGCCGGCAAGCTTGTCGTACATGCGGAAATAGTTCTGGAAGGTGATCGAAGCGAGCGTCTGGTTTTCCGGCTGGATCTGCACGCGCTCTTTGGCTTCCAGCGCCTGGTGGAGGCCATCCGAATAGCGGCGTCCTTCCATCATGCGGCCGGTGAATTCGTCGATGATGACGACCTTGTCGCTCTTGACGATGTAATCCTTGTCCTTCTGGAACAGCTTGTGCGCCTTCAGCGCGTTCTGCACATGATGAACAATGGTGATGTTCTCGATGTCGTAGAGCGAGCCTGAAGGGAGAATGCCGCGCTCGCGCAGGATGTTCTCGATCTTCTCGTTACCCTCTTCGGTGAGGGTGACGGTGCGCTGCTTCTCGTCGAGCTCGTAATCATCGGCCTCGATGAGCGGGATCACATCGTCGACGCCGATATAGAGTTCGGACTTGTCGTCGAGCGGACCCGAAATGATGAGCGGTGTGCGCGCTTCATCCACGAGGATCGAGTCGACTTCGTCGACGATGGCGAAGTGATGCTTGCGCTGCACCATCGCGCCGACCTGATACTTCATGTTGTCGCGCAGATAGTCGAAGCCGAGCTCGTTGTTCGTGGCATAGGTGATGTCGGCCGCATAGGCCTCGCGGCGCTCGTTATCGTCGAGGCCGTGCAGGATCACGCCGGTCGTCATGCCGAGGAAGCCATAAACCTGGGCCATCCATTCGGCGTCGCGCTTGGCGAGATAGTCGTTCACGGTGACGACATGGACGCCCTTGCCGGGAAGGGCGTTCAGATAGGTGGCGAGCGTCGCCACCAGCGTCTTGCCTTCGCCGGTCTTCATTTCGGCGATCATGCCGTCGTTGAGCACCATGCCGCCGATAAGCTGCGTGTCGTAATGGCGCTGGCCGAGGGTGCGCTTGGCCGCTTCGCGGACAACGGCGAAAGCTTCGGGCAAGAGGTCGTCGAGGGGGGTGCCTTCGGCGAGGCGGGCGCGGAATTCCGCGGTCTTGCCGCGGAGCGCTTCGTCGCTCAATGCCGAAATCGCCGGTTCGAAGGCGTTGATCGCCGCTACCCGTGCCTTGTACGTCTTCAGCTTCCGGTCGTTGGCGCTGCCGAAGAGACGCTTGGCGAGGACGCCCAAGCTAACCATCAGTCCAAATCCCTTGCGAGTCCGCGCGGACGCCCGAGGACTCCGCGGCGGACCTGTTCCTGTCGCCCGTTCGGGCCTGTCTTCCGGGACGCCCCCGACCCCTTCCGCATGTCGGGGGCGGGCGACATGCCGCTCTGCGGGCTGGTCGAGGAGGAAAAACCGCAGTCGAAAAGACCTGTCGAGATGTAAGGTGGAGCCCGTACCTTGTCAATGTAAGGCAGGTTAATGTTGGCCCCGCCGGAAGGCGGGAAAGCCCCAATTCCTGCCGTTCAACTATATGAATTTCTTAATGCAACTGGTTCTTGTGCGCCGCCCTTCGCGTCGTCATCATGGCGCCGCTCAAGCCGCCCCGTCCGAGCCGGTGCAGCACCCAAACCATGCAAGGGGTCATCGGGGCCCCGTCACAGGAATGCCATCATGCGTCTAGCCTCAAGTCTTGCTCCCGCCTGCCTGCTTGTCTTGGGGATCGCCGGAGGGCTCGCGTCCCCCGTGGCCGTGCCGGCCGCCTTCGCCGCCGACGCAGCACCGGCCGCCGCCGCCAGCGCGGACGAGGTCGTCGCCAAGGTGAACGGTTCGGAGATCAAGCTCTCTGACGTCGCGCTGGCCGACGAGGAGATGGGGCAGGCGCTTGCCCAGCTGCCTGAAGAGGTTCGCTTCCAGTACCTGCTCGGCATGTTGATCGACCGGCGCATCGTCGCCAGCGCGGCCAAGGCCAAGCATGTCGAGGATGATCCGCTGGTGAAGCGCCGCGAGGCCTATTACGGCGAAAAAGCGCTGCGCGAC
>JAJXZC010000085.1 GCA_021780275.1 Pseudomonadota bacterium | reverse complement strand
ATCGCGCGTTTTCGGCATCAAACTGCCGCTCAATTTCCATTCGCCCTATCAGGCAACGAGCATCGTCGATTTCTGGCGCCGCTGGCACATGACACTCTCGCGCTTCCTGCGTGACTATCTCTACATCGCGCTCGGCGGAAACCGGCGTGGGCGCGCGCGGCGCTATATCAATCTCTTCCTGACCATGGCCATCGGCGGCCTCTGGCATGGTGCGGCCTGGACCTTCGTGTTCTGGGGCGCGATGCACGGCACCATGCTGATCCTCTATCACGGCTGGCGCGCGATCTGGACAAGGCCCATCAACAAATGGTGGTCGCGCGGGATCGCACGAACGATCACCTTCCTCGCGGTCGCGCTCGCCTGGGTCTTTTTTCGCGCGCCGAGCATCGACGCGGCGCTTTCGATCTATAAGGGCCTTGTCGCCGTGACGCCTGACATCAATATGCACGACCTCGGCGTTGATCTCCTTTGGGCGACCTTCTGGATGTGCGTCGTCTGGTTCTGGCCGAACACGCAGCAATGGATGGCCATGGTGCGGCCCGCCTTCAACTATTCGCGCGCCGACCGCCGCAAGGATCCGCTCCTCGTACCGCTGGATGGCAACCCTCGCTGGCGCGGCGCGATCTTCTGGCGGCCCGCGGCGCCTTATGCGGCCGTCGTCGGCATCGGTGCAGCCGCCGCTTTTCTCAGCCTTCAGCGTGTCAGTGAATTTCTCTATTTCCAGTTCTGATCGAAAATGAAAATGTCCGCGACCGCTTCATCCTATCTGTTCATGCTGTTCGGCACGCTCGCGCTCTGCTGCGCGCTCGCCTTCGCGTTCAACGCGCTGGTCGATCCCCTCTGGTATTTCGGCGGCAACAAGCTCGCGCCGGTCAACTTCGCTTTCAACGAGCGCCTGTCGAAGCCGAACCTCATTGTCGGTCACGAAGACGAATATGATTGCGTGATCTTCGGCGACAGCCGCGTCACGCTGCTGCCGGAATACAAGATTTCTGGCCACCGCTGCTTCAACTTCGCCTTTTCGTCCGGCGCGCCGCTCGAATTCGTCGATTATGCCGAGTGGCTGAAGGCGAGGGGATTCGCGCCGAAGCTCGTCATCGTCGGCCTGAGCGCGGGCGATTTTCGCTCCATTCCGCCCGCCCGCAACGTACCCGACTTCATCAAGGAAAAGGCCGCGCCCGAAAGTCCGTTCCTTGCCTATATGTCGCTCGACGTTCTCGCGATGTCGCGGCGGACGCTCTTCGGCAAATCGCCACTCGACCGTGTCTACGATGCCGATTTCCGCTGTCGCGCTGCCTTCGTCTCACGTCACTACGATCCGCGTGTTCCGATCCGCGATCTTCATACCGGGCCCTTCGACAACAGGGCGCCGATTGCCACGTATGAAAAGCTGAAGTCCGTTTTTCCGGATGCGAAGTTTGTCGGCTACGCTTCGCCTCTATCGGCCTGGGCTATCGCGGAATATGAAAAGATCGGCTGGCTCGCGAGCTACACGAATGCTCTGCATGACGCGGCAAAGGTCTTCGACCGCTTCACCGACTACAGCGTGCCGTCCGCCATGACCGCCGATCCCGCCATGACCTATGACGGCACGCATTATTCGGAAGTCGCAAACGGAAAGATCGCGGCAACACTGCTCGAAGGCGGGGCGGACGAAGCGCTCGACCTGAAGGCGATGACCGGGGAAGAAATGCTCGCTGCCTATCGCTCCCAGCTCGCGCGCTACGCCGGAAAGCTCAATCTCGCTGCAGAATAGCGCGTGAGGCCCTCAGGCCTCCGCGCCTTCTTCGAGCGCCCGCACATAGCCGGAATAGTTTGGCTGGTCGATGGCGAGTTTCGTCAGCGTGATCTTCCAGAGGTGATCGACGAGGCCTGGCGTATCCAGACCGACCTCACCGCGCTCGATCTCCGCGCAAAGTTCCCGATTGAGATCGTCGAGCGAGCCGTCACGCTCCAGCAGAAGCTGGAGGCGTCCATGCTCCTCGACATTCGCCTTCGGCGCGATTTCGAGTTCGCGCTTGACGATGTCCAGAGCATTGGCCGCAACGCGCGCGTGAAAAGCGGCGTGTCCCTGAAGCTGCGGCATGGCGTGATTGCGAATGAAATCCGCAACGATGTCGACAAGCTCAATGGCTGTGGGCTGATCCTGCATCTCTTCATCCCTTCTTTCGCGGCGCGAGAAGCCGCAGCAGATCGACTTCGGTCTCCGACGAACGCCGCCCGATGGTCGCGCGTTCGACGGAGCGGTCGCCCGCCTTGAAAGCCATCACCATGGTCGTGCACATGACGCCCCATTTGAGCGTGCCGAGCACTTCCCAGAATTTCACGCGTTCGGGATCAACCTTGCCACCGCCCGCAGCTTCGTAACCCGCGAAAAGGTCTTCACGCTTGCCGAATCCGCCGACCGGATTGTCGATATTGCCGAAGCGCCATGAATTGACGCAGATCCAGCCGAGATCCTCCATCGGGTCGCCGATATGGGCGAGTTCCCAATCGAGAACGGCGCGCACGCCTTCAGGCCCGATCATCAGATTGCCGTGCCGGAAATCGCCATGCACCAGCGTCATGGCCGTGGCATCGGCCGGCGCATTGTCCCTGAGCCAGCGAAAGGCCAGCTCGAAGACCGGGTGAGGGTGATCATGCGTCTTGTAGGTCTGGTAATATTGCTCGATCTCCTCGCTGGCGGGAGAGACGCGAAGCGGCGGCAGGGTCGCCTTGTCGATCTTGTGCAGGCGCGCCAGCATCTCGCCGCATTGGCGCGCGAGCTTCGGACGCGCTTCGGCAAACTCCGCGTCGCGCAGGATCTTTCGCGCGATGGTTTCGCCCTCGATGCGATCCATGACGAAGCCGTGGCCGACGCCATCTTCCTCGCTCAGCACCAGCCGCACCGGCGGCACGGCGACACCGGCCGCGTCGGCAAGCTGAATGAGCTTTGCCTCTGTTTCGAGGCCGGCAGCGGTCGAGCCACGCCCCTCGGTGACGCGCGAACCGCCCGGCGCGCGGCGCAGGATGAGCGGGATCGGCGCGGCATTCGTGGTCGCGTCGAAGGCCCATGTCTCCTGGCTCGCGCCGCCGGAAAGCCGCTTCAGGCCGGCAATGCCCGTCGTGCCCGGAATGGACCGCCGAACCGCGCCGGCCAGAGCCTCGGCGAATGGATTTGTCTCAGCGCCCATATCAGCCCCCGATGCTCACGGGCTTGCCGTCCACGATCTGGTCGAGAAATTCCGACAGGCCATAGCCGATCTGGCCGTTGCAGCGATACTCGGTCATGCCCTCGGTGATGCGCGTAACAAGTTCGTTCCCGCCCGCATCCTGACGGCGATTGCGCAGGGGAATGAGCGACAGCACCTTTGCGTCGACATCATAGGTCGCGCCGGACTCGGTCTTGACCCGGGAGCGGAAGCCCGTCTGGTACCAGTTCTCGTCCCAGTCTGCGTCTATCGCGACTTCGGTGATGAGATCGTATTTACCGTCCTTCAGCACCATGCCGCCCTGGCGCGGTTCGCCTTTCTCGCCGGCGACGATCGACAGCATCATGCCGAAGTCGCGGCCGAAATTCATCGGGCACCAGCGATACCAGTGGATGGCCTGCCAGTAGCGAGGGCCCCAGCTCTTGTCGCGCAGGCCGAAGCCCGAAACCTCGAAGCGCTCGTCGCCAATGACGAAGCTGCCCTTCGCCGCGACATGCTGCTCGTAATGCGCCTTGGCGAAGGACTTCTCGGGGTCGATGTCGAGCGCCGATCCGTCTTCCTTCACCGTCTCGCCGCCAAACATGGGCGACACACCTTCGTAATCCAGCTCAACCTTGCAGGGCAGAATGGGATTGTTCTTGAAGGCCTTGCCGGGCTCGGCCATGTCGTTCGGCTCCTTCAGCAGGCAGATCTTGCCGTCATAGGTGACGCGCAACCGCTTGAAGGGTTCGAGAACCTGCACGCGGAAGCCGCCCGCGTTCATCTCCTTGTTGTCGGAGATCTTCGGCTTCGCATACATGAAGCCGACGCGCCCATCCGGCAGGTAGAGGCAGACGGAAACTTCCGCATAGCCTTCGTTCGGCCGGTTGCCGATACGGAACCAGCCGCCGATCTTCCGCTCAGGATCGAACATGTTGAAATACATGCTCTCGTTATAGTTCGTGGCCGCATCTGGCTGATGCGTGTACTCATCCTCGGGCGCGAGGCGGATTTTGAAACCGGCCGGGGGCTTCGCCATGGACATTCTCCCTGAAGTTCTTTCCGGGCGGGCGCGTTTGGCGGCCCGCCTCAAGTAGTAAATTGTTGTTATGAATCCTGCCACGAACCGAGCATGATAGGAAAAGGAATCCGGACCCGCCGGGGCCTTGCCGACTGAACACGCAAGCGCCCTCCAAGGGGACGCAACGTCAAGGTTCAGCGAGCAGGACAACATGACCGAGCCCCAGAGCCCGCAGCCGGAAACCGGCGCCTCCGAAAGCGAACCGTCCTTGCTGTTGCCGCCACGTAAACACGGAATCACGGCGCGGCTCAGAACCTACTTCTTCACCGGCATCATCGTCGCCGCACCTATCGGCCTCACCGTCTATATCACCAGCTGGTTCATCGATCTGGTCGATACCTGGTTCGTGCCGCTCCTTCCCGCGCAGTACCAGCCGGACCAGCTTCTCCCGTTCAATATTCCCGGCCTCGGCCTCATCATAGCGCTGGTGCTGCTGACGCTGCTCGGCGCGCTGGCGGCCAACTTCTTCGGGCAAGCGATCCTTACACTGACGGAACGCGTTGTCGAGCGCATGCCGGTCGTGCGCGGCATCTACAGCGCCCTGAAACAGATTTTCGAGACGGTGCTGTCCCAGTCGAACACGTCGTTCCGCGAGGTGGGGCTGGTCGAATATCCGCGCCTCGGCAGCTACACACTGGCCTTCATCACCACGCCACCGCGCAGCGACCTTCCCGGTCTTGAAGGCCGCGAGATGATCGGCGTCTTCGTGCCCACAACGCCCAATCCGACCGGCGGCTTCTTCCTCTACCTGCCGCGTGAGGAGGTCAGGGTGCTCGACATG
>JAJXZC010000430.1 GCA_021780275.1 Pseudomonadota bacterium | reverse complement strand
ATTTATACCCCATTTTTATATTTATGTCAATAAAATTCGACTTTTTATTGATTTTACTGCTTTAATTAGCGGAATATCTGATCAACTGAAGAACGTTACAGCTCGTTGGGTGCCAAGGGCTTTTTTGCAGCCAGTTTTTCCCGGTGCTGTTGCCTGCCGTCCAGAACCGTCATTACGCTATTTACACGTATTCAATTTTATGGTAAAAAATTTTCATACAAAGGATCTTTTTGAATGCCAAACGAGAACCGCGACAAACATTCGCCCGCCCCCGCACTCGCCTTCGACTTCAACCGCGCGGCGGAAGACGCGCGCCGCGATTACCCCGAGGAAACGAAAAACATCACCTTCATCGACATTTCCGAAGAAGGCGCAAGCGAAAAGCTCGCGCGCTGGATCGCCTCGACGTCGCCCGCCTATCTGGAACAGCTCGCCAAAGGGCTCGGCGTGCCCGTGGCGGATGCGGCGGAGGGAATCCTCTTCAACGCGCTGCTCGGCGGCGGCATCAGCATGAAGGATTGCGTTTCGGGCAAAAGCTGCCTTCTGATGTCAAACGAAAGCGGCAAATCGCTGGCTGACATCATGTTCTCCCTGCCGGTGGAAAAGACCAACGCCTTCGCTTTCTATCACGAGCTCGGCCACCTGATCACGCCGCGCGGCATGACGGAGAAGGAACTCGAGTTCGTGAAGGACGGCGACGATCCGGGCATCGACGCTACGACGCTCACCCTCTGCGAGATCAGCGCCGATTGCTTCGGCGCGCTGAAAGGCCTGCGCGACGGCTTTCTCGACGCGGACGACCTGAAAAAACTCATCGCCGACCGCCGCGCCGGAGACGCGGTGCACGCCACAGCCGACGCGTTGCAAGACATTCTGGACGAGTACGACGCGCATGACATCGCATCCCTCTCGCCCGCGCAACTCAAAAAAGCCGCCGCCGCGCGCGCGGAAAAATTCGCGCCGGAAATCTAAAATATTCCAAACTTAAAAAATCTTGTCGAGCGGGTTGGTTTTCTGCTCGATGGTCGGCACCATGCCCGTATTGATCGGCTTGCCTTCGGCCTGATCTTTCTTGATGCGCGCGGCTTCGGCCTCCGGATCGACCAGCGAGGGCGGAATGTCGTTGACCGAAGGCTTGGCGTCCTGCCAGAAGATCAGTTTGTCGGTGACCGGCTGGTTTTTCAAGGCGATATAGCCGTTGTCCTGATCGATCAGCTGGCGGATGTCGGGATTGGCGTTGGGCACGCCGAGCTTGTCCATGAAGGCGGTCACGGCGGGATCGGCGGGCGCGGGCTTGGGCGCGGGCGCATCCGTCGTCGCCATGGTCTCGCCCATCAGCTCATCCTTCACCTGCGACGACGTCGCCGCCGTCGCGGCGGGCGTCACGGCGCCGGCATCGGCAGGCGGACGCAACGCGTAATCGGGTGGCAGCGTCAGCGGCGCGCGCGTCACGACGTCGAACGCGTTGGGCGAATGACGGCCGACGCCCATTTCCTGTTTCACGCCGGAACAGGCGGAAAGCGCCAAAGCCGCGAGCAGAAAAGCGCCCGCGGTCAGGAGGTTCTTCGGTATCTTTTTATTCATGAGCTTCTCCTTGCGCTGGTATCGCCGAGAAAGGACCCGAGCATCAGGATGCCCGCGCCGACGACGATGCAGCTGTCTGCGAGATTGAAGGCCGGCCAGTGATACTGCCGGTAGTGAACATCGATGAAATCGGCCACGGCGTCGAAGCGCACGCGGTCGATGACGTTGGCGAGCGCGCCGCCGGAGATGAGGCTCAAGGCCGTGGCCGTCCAGGCCTGCGCCGACATCGCCAGCCACATCAGCAGGAGCAGAGAAATGACCAGCGAAACGCCGATGAAGACCAGCGCCATTTTCGGCTTGCCGGTATCGAACATGCCGAAGCTGATGCCCTGGTTCCACACCATGACGAGGTTGAGGAACGGCGCCAGCGTCATGTGCTTGAAATGCTCGCGCAGCATGACGAAGAAGCCGATTTTCTTCATGGTGACGAACCAGTGGGCGAACGTCTCGGGCGCGACGCCCGCGGGGCGCAATATTTTGTTCATGACCAGCCACTTGGTGTACTGGTCGGCGGCGATCACGCCGGAGACCAGCGCGAGGCCGGGCAGAAAATATTTTCCCCTGCGGGATGAAGCAGCCATCGTCATTTCCTTTTATCGATCACGCGACGATTTCAGCACAGCGACGGCGCGGACGCAATCCTCTTTCATTTGCGCGATCAGCGCATCGAGACTGTCGAACCGCGCCTCGGGGCGCAAATGCCGCACGGGGCGCACGCGCGCCATTTTTCCATAGATTTCCCGATTGAAATCGAAAATAAAAGTTTCGAACAGCGGCTGAGGGCTTTCGAACATCGGGCGGATGCCGAAGCTGGAAACGCCGTCGCGCCAAAAGTCCTCGCCCGCGACCTGCACCCGCACGGCATAGATGCCGTAGGGAATCTGCACATAGTCCGCCACGCGCTGGTTGATGGTGGGAAAGCCGAGTTCCCGCCCGCGCTTGTCGCCGTGCTCGATCGCGGCCTCGACCGCCCACGGCCAGCCGAGCATCTCTTCGGCGAGATCGAACCGCGCCGCTTTCAGAAAGCCGCGCACCGCCGAGGAGGAATAAACCTGATGCGCCGCCGAAAGCGCAGGCGCGAGCGCCGTGAAGCCGAACCTGTCTTTTGCCGCCGCGAGCGTATCGACGTCGCCGGAGCGGTTTTTGCCGAACAGGAAATTTTCCCCCGTCACGACATGCCTTGCGCGCAAATCGCGCGCCAGTACGTCATCGACGAACGTCTGCGCCGCCATGTCCGCCAGCGCGGCGTCGAACGTCAGCTCGAAAATATGATCGACGCCGAGATCGAAAAGCAATCTTTGCTTCATCGGCGGAAGCGTCAGGCAAAAAGGTTCGGAATCGGGCTGGAAAAACCGGCGCGGATGCGGCGCGAAGGTGACGACGCCGAGCGGCGCGTTTTTTTTCCCGGCGATTTTCGCGGCTTCGGCGATCAGCGCGCGGTGGCCCTTGTGCACGCCGTCGAAATTGCCGAGCGCGAGCACGCAACCTTGCGCTTGCGACGGAATGTTCCTGCTGTCACGATGAAGCTGCGCCATGAACGTCGGGAGCCGGAGATCAGGCCGCGGCGCGGGTGAGGCTTAAATTCTCCCACACGTCGCACAGGGCGTCGACCAGCGCGTTCATGTCCGCGTCGGTATGGAACGGCGACGGCGTGAGGCGCAGGCGCTCGGTGCCGCGCGGCACGGTCGGGTAGTTGATCGGCTGCACGTAGATGTTGTGGTAGAGCATGAGATCGTCCGACGCCGCCTTGCACAATCGCGCGTCACCCACCAACAGCGGCACGATGTGGCTGACCGATGGCATGACCGGCAGGCCGTTGTCGGCGAGAAGCTTCTTCAAGGTCGCGGCGCGCTCCTGATGCCGCGCGCGCTCGACCTGCGAGGTTTTGAGGTGCTTGACCGAAGCGACCGCGCCCGCCAGCAATCCCGGCGGCAGCGAGGTGGTGAAGATGAAACCCGATGCATAAGAGCGCACGACGTCGATGATCGCCTTGGTGCTGGCGATGTAGCCGCCCATGCAGCCGAACGCCTTGCCGAGCGTGCCTTCGATCACGTCGACGCGGTGCATCTGCCCGTCGCGCTCGGCGACGCCCGCGCCGCGCGGGCCGTACATGCCGACGGCGTGCACTTCGTCAAGATAGGTGAGCGCGCCGTATTCCTCGGCGAGGTCGCAGATCTCCCTGATCGGGGCGATGTCGCCGTCCATCGAATAGACCGATTCGAACGCGATGATCTTCGGGCGGCAGCGCTCGACCGCGTTCAAAAGCGATTCCAGATGTTCGAGATCGTTGTGGCGGAAGATGTATTTCTCGCAACCCGATCCGCGGATGCCCGCGATCATCGAGGCGTGGTTCTTCTCGTCCGAAAAGACGACGCAATCCGGCAAAAGCTTCGCCAGCGTGCTGAGAGAGGCTTCGTTGGAAATGTAGCCCGAGGTGAAAACCAAAGCTTCCGGCTTGCCGTGCAGGTCGGCGAGCTCTTTTTCCAGCTCGATGTGATAGCGCGTCGTGCCGGAGATGTTGCGCGTGCCGCCCGCGCCCGCGCCGGAGGATTGCACCGCGGCGCAGGTCGCCTTGATCACGTCCGGATGCTGGCCCATGCCGAGATAATCGTTGCTGCACCAGATGGTGATTTCGCGCGGATGGCCGGCGGCGTCGCGAAAGGTCGCCTTGGGGAAATGCCCGACGTGCCGTTCGAGATCGGCGAAGACGCGGTAGCGGCCTTCCTTGTGCAGGTCGGAGAGGCGCTTTTCAAAGAACGTCTCGTAAAAGCTGACCGGCGTGTTTTTGCTTTGCGCTTTCGGGGGGTTTTTCTTGGCCATGTTGTTACCGGAGCCGTTGTTATTGGAAATGGAACGCATTTTGCTACCTGAGATTGTATATGATTGTCGTGCGGAAAGCACCTGGTTTCTTCCGGCTTTATGTTTACGCTTCATCGCCGCTGATATTAAGATAAGAGCAAAAATTATATTTTGACATAAATTATACAGCCCCGCGCCAGTCCTCTTTGCGCAAAACCCGGCATTCCATTATAACCTTCCCCCCGCACCGCTTTTCAGCTTAAGATATGCATCAGGGGGAGTTTTTTCAGCGCCATGATCATTGTCTTCGGATCCTTGAACATCAACACGGTCATGCCGGTGGAGCATTTTCCCAAGCCGGGCGAGACCGTTCCCTGCACCTCGGATTATTTAAGCCATCCCGGCGGCAAGGGCGCGAACCAGGCGGTCGCCGCGGCGCGCGCGGGCGCGAAAGTCGCGGTGGTCGGAAAGATCGGCGACGACAGCTTCGGCCGCCGTTGCGTCAACAATCTCAAGAACCAGAGCATCTGGGCGTCGGGCATCGGCATGTCGGAGCACCCGACCGGCCACTCGACCGTCGCCGTCGATTCAAGCGGCATGAACATGTCGATCGTCGCGCCCGGCGCCAACAACGACGCCACCGCCGATCAGGTGCCGGAC
>JAJXZC010000385.1 GCA_021780275.1 Pseudomonadota bacterium | reverse complement strand
CCGGTTTTAGCGGTAGCCAGACGGGTTATCCATTTTATCAAAGCCCGCGTTACTACGACCAGCGGCATGTCAGCACAGACCTGGAAACGCTGGGCACGGCCAGAGTTCGCGCGGGATATGATGTTGGCGATGCGACCAATCCCCTGTTGCTCTATGTGACAGGCGGCTTGGCCTTCGGCAATGTGAAAGCCTCCTTGCACGAAACCTATTGCGACGGGGAAACCTGCAGCACTTACGGCGGCAGCGACAGGAAAGTCCAGTTCGGCTGGGCCTATGGTGCGGGCGCCGAATATGCGTTCGACAACAGCTGGTCGGCAAAGCTCGAATATCTCCGCGTCGATCTGCGCGACCACACATACACGATCCCGAACATCATGCAACCGCCGCTCGACGTATCGGTGGGGCCGATCAATATCGTGCGCGTGGGCTTGAACTATCACTTCTAATCGCGCTCTAAACTCTGAGATGCAATCCGGCCCCGGTGGAAACACCGGGGCCGTTTTGCATCCGGCCCATGTCGGCCAGCCCGCCGCGGTGATATGGTTTGCGCCGTAACGAGGGGCCTGAGCATGGATTTTGAGTCGCTTGCCAATGAATACGGCCACCCCATGGTGGTTGCCTGCGGGCTCTATCGCGATGGGAAGCGCGTGGCCGATCTGAAGCTCGCCGATACGAAGTTGTCCGCGACAGAGGGCGGCGGTTTTCTCTGGATCGGGCTTCACGAGCCCTGCGAAGACATACTCCAGCACATTCAGCGCGAATTCGGTCTTCATCATCTGGCTATCGAGGATGCGCACCGCGCCCATCAGCGGCCGAAGATCGACGTCTATGATGATGCGATATTCGTCGTCGTGCGCACGGCCCAATTGCAGGGCGCCGAGATTGTATATGGCGAGACGCATATCTTCGTCGGCAAGGGCTATGTGATCACCGTGCGTCACGGCGCATCGAGTTCTTATGCCGAAGTGCGCCAGCGTTGCGAGCGGGAGCCGCGCATGCTGGCGCATGGCGAGGATTATGTGCTCTACGCGCTGCTCGACTTCGTCGCCGATCACTATTTCCCGGTGATCGATCAGATCGTCGATGAGGTGAACGCGATCGAGGGACACATCATCGAGCACAGTTTCACGACTCAGGAGATCGACCGGATCTATGAGCTGCGGCGCGAATTGACGACCTTCCGCCGCCGCGTGACCCCGATGCTCGAACTTTGCAATCGGCTCGAACGGTATGACCTGCCGATGATCGACCGCGAGATACATCCCTATTATCGAGACGTCTACGACCACGTCACGCAGGTGAACGAGTCGATCGACAGTCTGCGGGAGTCGCTCCTCTCGGCATACGAAGCTGCGGTGATGATTTCATCCGCCAGCCAGAACGAGGTGACGAAGAAGCTCGCGGGCTGGGCCGCCATCCTCGCCATTCCGACGGCAATCGCGGGCATATACGGCATGAATTTCGAGCACATGCCTGAGCTGAAATGGGCCTATGGCTATTTCGTCGTACTCGGCGGTATGGCGGCCTTATGCGGCTATCTCTACTACCGCTTCCGCAAGGCAGGCTGGATCTGAGCCGCCTCAGACGATGAGTGTGCTGACGAAGGACGATCCCATATTCGTGCAGTCGAAGGCGTGGAGGCCGAGTTCGTCCGCCAGCGTTTCGAAGCTCGCAATGCCCCGGACGGAATTGCCCTTGACGTCGAGGCGCGGCGAATAGGTGGCGATGCCAAGCTGACGGTTCACGACGCCGAGAATGCCGCCCGCGACACCGCTTTTCGCGGGTACGCCGATGTCATAAGCCCAGTGGCCAGCATAATCGTACATCCCGCATGTGAACATCACAGCCTGCGTGTTGCGCACCGCGCGAAGCTCGAAGGCTTCCTCCCCGGTGGCGGGGTTTTCGCCCATATTGGCGAGCGTCGCGCCCATGCGCGCGAGATCGCTCGCGGTCACGCTGATCGAGCACTGGCGATAATAGAGATCGAGCGCTTCGTCAGGCGAGACGGTCAGCGCTCCGTTGGCGAGCAGAAGATAGGCGATAGCCCTGTTGCGGTGGCCGGTTTCGCTTTCGGAGCGATAGACCGGCTCGTCGAGCGAGAGACGCCGCCCCGCTGCAGCCGACAGGCGGTCCATCACGAAATCAAATGCGCCGCTGCCAAGTTTTTCGCAGAGAAGACCAGCGATCGTGATGGCGCCGGCGTTGACCATCGGGTTGTAGGGCCGGTTGGTGGCAGGGTTGAAGAAGATCGCGTTGAAGGCATCGCCGCTCGGCTCGACCCCGACCCGGGTCAGCACGGCGCTGTTACCCGCGACTTCAAGCGCCAGACAGAAGGTGAATGCCTTCGAGATGGATTGAATGGAGAAGGGCACTTCCGCATCGCCGACCGTATAGAGCTTGCCGCCGATCGTGGCCATCGCCAAACCGAAATGGTCGGGGGAGGCCTTGCTCAGCTCGGGTATATAGCTGGCGACCTCACCCGCATGATTGTCACGATGCATAAGCCGGACGCTTTCGAGCAACGTCTCGAATTCGTGGGGGCGATCCAGGCGGCTTTCTAGCGCCATTTTTTTGCACGGCTCCTTCGTGCGGCCCGTAAAATGGGCAAATGCCTAATCGGAGTGCTGCCCTTGCCCCGCTTGAGCACAAGATGCTTGCAAAGCGGGCTGGCAGTTCCGCTTCCATCCTGCATCGCAAGGAATGCGCCAATCGGATAGGCGGTTGCAGGCGCCCCACCCATGGCGCGCTGCCCCAAATTTGACATTGATCCGAAAAGACACGACCGTCACCGACCGCGCCGCCTTTCGCATAAAAAATCATGGTTTTTTCGTCGGTTCCCTTCCTCTTCTATTTCTTGCCGCTCTTCATTCCGCTCTATTTCCTGGCGCCGTCGACGCGCAGCCGGAATGCGGTTCTGCTGGCTTTTTCAGTGGTCTTCTACGCATGGGGCGAGCCGTGGTTCGTGCTCGTCATGCTGGCTTCCATCGTCTTCAACTGGCGGGCGGCGCTGTCCATAGAACAGGCCGGGCCTAAGCGGCGGCGCTGGGTGACCGGGGCGGCGGTCGCGGCCAACCTGCTTCTGCTCGGTGTCTTCAAATATGCCGATTTCGTCGTGACGAACCTCAATCAGGTTCTGGCTCTTTTCGGCAAGTCGGTGCCGGTGCCGGAGATCGGTCTGCCGCTCGGCATTTCATTTTTCAGCTTCCATTCGATTTCCTATCTCGTCGACGTGCATCGTGGCAGCGCGAAGGCCGCGCGGCGCCTCGGCAATATCGCGCTCTACATCTCGATGTTTCCGCAGCTCGTGGCCGGTCCCATCATTCGTTACAAGACGGTCGCCCGGCAGATCGACAAGCGGCGCACGACATGGGGGCGGGCAGGCGCGGGCGCGCGCATTTTCGTCATCGGCCTTGCCCAAAAGGTGCTGATCGCCGACGAGGTGGCGCGGATCGCGGACGCGGTCTTCGATCAGGTTGTCCGGCCCACATTCGTCGAAGCCTGGCTCGGCCTTTCCGCCTACACCATCCAGATTTATTTCGACTTCGCGGGCTATTCGAACATGGCGATCGGCTTTGCCGTCGCTTTCGGCTTCACCTTCCCGCGCAATTTCCGGCTGCCCTATACGTCGCGCTCCATCACGGAGTTCTGGCGACGCTGGCATATGAGCCTGTCGACCTGGTTTCGCGACTATCTCTACATTCCGCTCGGCGGCAATCGCGGCTCGGCATGGGCGACCTATCGCAACCTCGTGACCATCTTCCTGCTTTGCGGGCTGTGGCACGGCGCGAGCTGGAACTTCGTCATCTGGGGCGCCTATCACGGCGCGTTGCTCGTCATCGAGCGGGCGGGCTTCGGCCAGGTCCTGAAAAAGGCGCCGGACAAGCTCGCATGGGCCTATGCGCTTGTCGCCGCCATGTTCGGCTGGGTCTGGTTCCGCGCCACCGATCTGCCGCATGCGTTGAACATGTTTGCTGGCCTCTTCGGGCTGCACGGGCTGGGGCCGATGGATGTGCGCGTCCATCTTGCGCTTTATCCGACGACCGTGGCGGCGATGGTGGCAGGCGCGGCGTTGGCGCTGCTGCTGCGCTCCAATGCAACGCCGCCGCGACAGAATGCGCTCGCGCTATGGTGGCGGAGCCGGAGCGTTCCCGACTTCGCCTTCATGAGCGCGATGATCGTCCTGTCGGTTCTGTCCGTGACCAGCGGCACCTACAGCCCCTTTCTCTATTTCCGGTTCTGAGCCATGGGCATGATTGCGAGACACCGCCGCATCTGGCTTCTTCTGGCGCTGCCCTTTCTCTTTGTGCCCGCGCTCGCCAATATTTTCGGCATTGCGCGCCCGGCTGAAGAAGCGTCGCCGCTGCAAGCGCCGCGCGATGTGGCCGAATGGCTTTCATTGCCGCGCGCCGTGGATGCCTGGCTCAACGGCAATTTTGGTCTCCGCGCTGCGATGCTGCGCGGCAATTCGGAATTGCGCTACGTGCTGAAATCACCGACGACGCAGCGCGCAGCCTATGGCGAGGATGGCTGGCTCTATCTCACCGACGATGCGGTCTTCCAGCAGACGATGGGGCTTCGCATGCGTGTGCCCCTGGTGACGCAACTCGCCGATATAGCCGCTCGATTGCAGACGGAACTTGGGGCGCGCGGCGCGCGTATCGTTGTGGCCGTACCGCCGAACTCCCAGAGCATCAAGCGGGAAACATTGCCGCGCTGGGCGAAAGTGGACGGCGTTCGCACGGAATATGATGTGCTCCGCGATGCGCTGGCCGAGCGGAAGATTCCCTTCGCCGACCTCCGCACGCTGCTGCGCGAGGAAGAGGCGCGGCGCGAGGTTTTTCTGCGGACAGATACGCATTGGAACAATCACGGCGCGCTTCTCGCCTTCAACGAGGTGATGCGGGTGGCGGGCCGCGCCGACTGGACGGTCGATCCCGCACGCGTCGAAACCGGCGTCGAGGATGTGAAGGAAAACGGGCTGTCGCGCATGATCGGGCTCGAAGGCGTTCTTTTCGACCGCCAGCCTGTGATTGACCTCACATCCTATG
>JAJXZC010000264.1 GCA_021780275.1 Pseudomonadota bacterium | reverse complement strand
GCCGTAGCGCGCCTCGCGCAGATCCCAATGAGTGCGGCGGCTGTCGCGCTGGTCGAGCCGCGCGAAAGGCGTGACGATGAGCGACTGGTCGCCGTCGCCCCACATGTATTTGCCGGTCAACTCGCCGGACACGGATATATCCGTGTCCTTCTGGCGGGCGCTGCTCGCCGATTGCGTGAAGAGACGCAGCTCTGGCTCGATCGTGCCGCGCAGCGAGAGATCCTCCGCATGCGCGCAGGCGGGAGCGAGTGCCGCGATGACCGCGAAGAATGCCGCCCGGCTCGACTTCGCCATCAGCGCGCCCTTTCGAGGCTCGCCGTGGAGAAATCATCCTTCGTCAGGCCGGTATGAAAGGCATAGCTCTGCCAGATGAGGCGCGTCGACTTCTTGGTTTCGTGGTTCGCCATGGCGAGTTCGCCGGGCCGCCAGAACTTGTTGTCGTAAAGCTTGTAGTCCTGATAGGTGAGCGTCTTGATGAGGCTGTCCTTGCGGTCGTAGAAGTCGGTCTTGCGGAACAGATAATCGGTCGTGTCGATCCAGACGACCTGGCGCGTATAGCCGGAATCCTCATATTGCGGCGTGCGCTCGACCACATGGCAGGTTCGGTCGCCGCATGGCTCGTCCCTGAGCCATTTGTAGGTGAACTTGCCGACCTGCTGCGCGGAGAAATCCTCGAAGGCAAATTCGCTGCCGACAAAGGGACCCGACTTGTTCGCCGACGAGATGCGTTTCACGCGCTTCACCGTCGGAAGATAGAGCCATTGCTCGTCGGCTTCCTTCACATGGGGATAGGTGAGAAGCGCGGTTCCTTCGATGTCTGCGGGCTTGTCGAAGGTCATCAGGCTCCAGTTGCCGTCGCCATCGGTATTTTCGAGCATCATGAAGCGCAACGCGCGTTCGCTCGTCTCCCCGGAGGCGTTGGTGAGTACCATCTTCATGTCGGCCTTGGCGTCGCCCCAGCCCCGGTCGCGCTTGTCGCTCTCCTGCGCAATGGCAAGTCCGCGCGCCGCCGGGTCGGACGGCGCGGGCAGGCCCGGCGCTTCTGCGCGAAGCGGCCCGGCGGAAATGATGGAAAGCGTGAAAATGGCGGCGGCGCACAGCGCTGCCCGATATATGCGTCCGGTCATGCCCATCCCCGGCCTTGAACCCCCAAAGAGCCGCGCAGCCTCTGTCACGCGCGACTCGCCCGCCCGCATGATGCAGGCTGAACTCGGTGTTTCAAAGTGAATTTGGCGAAGGGGCCTCGTCAGAAGGGGCGGTCGCCGTTCACCGTGACGCGCTCCATGTGGCGCCGGTGTCCATGATAGTCGTTGAGCGCGAAATGCTGGGTGCAGCGGTTGTCCCAGAAGGCGATGGCGTTCTTCGTCCAGCGGAAGCGGCAGGTAAAGCCTTCCTGCGTGCAGTGCTCGAAGAGGAAGTTCAGGAGCGGCCTGCTCTCGCGGCGCGTCATGCCGACGAACTTCTCGGTGAAGGCCGGGTTGACGTAGAGCGCCTTGCGGCCCGTCTCGGGATGCGTCCGCACCACGGGATGCTCATATGAGGGCACGTCGTCGCCGGCAGTCGCGACTTCCATCGACTTGCGCTTCTGTGCCGAATGACCCCGCTCGCTATATTCGCCCTTGGCCGTGTGGACCGCGCGAAGCCCTTCGAGCATTGCCTTCATGCCGTCCGAAAGCGTCTCATAGGCGAGATACTGGTTGGCCCAGAGCGTGTCGCCGCCATAGGGCGGAACCTCTTTCGCATAGAGGATCGAGCCGAGTGCGGGCTCTTCGAGGAAGGACATGTCGGAGTGCCAGCCGCCGCCGAAATTCACCCTGTCGTCCGGCTCCTTGACGATCTGCATGATCTCCGGATGCCCGTCCATGCCCTTCACATAGGGGTGGATATTGAGCGTTCCAAAGCGCCGGCCGAAAGCCTTGTGCTGCTCATGGCTGATCTGCTGGTCGCGGAAGAAGATGACCTGATGGTCGAGGAAGGCCCGGTGGATGTCGTCGAAGGTCTCGTTGTCGAGTTCGCGCGAGAGATCGACGCCAAGGATTTCCGCGCCAAGTGCGCCCGCGATGCGGTTCACCTCGATCTTGTTGTAGGCCACGTCGTTCTCCCTCTTGGGCGGGGATTATTTCGTTCCGTAAAGCCGGTCCCCCGCATCTCCGAGCCCCGGAACGATATATCCATTTTCGTTGAGATGGCTATCGATAGCAGCCGTAAAAAGCGGCACTTCCGGATGCGCCGCCCGGAATTTCTGCACGCCCTCGGGTGCCGCCAGCAGGCAGACGAAGCGAACATCCCTGGCGCCACGGCCTTTCAACAGTTCGACGGCGGCAATCGCAGAATTGGCAGTGGCAAGCATCGGATCGACGACGATGACCGGCCGGTCGCCGAGATCGTCCGGCGCCTTGAAATAATATTCGACCGCCTGAAGCGTCTTGTGGTCGCGATAGAGGCCGATATGGGCGACGCGTGCCGAGGGCACAAGCTCGAGCATGCCCTCCAGGAGGCCATTGCCCGCGCGCAGCACCGACGCGAAGACGAGCTTCTTGCCCGCGAGCATCGGCGCTTCCATCTCGACCAGCGGTGTTTCGATGGCGCGGGTTGTGAGTTTGAGGTCGCGCGTGACTTCGTAGCAGAGCAGAACCGCGATCTCGCGCAGGAGCTGGCGGAAGCCGGCGGTCGAGGTGTTCTTGTCACGCATGATGCTGAGTTTGTGCTGAACCAGCGGATGCGTGATGACTGTGACGCCTTCCATTTTCTCTGCTCCTTCGCGCTTATGTCGCCTGTCTTTCGCCCGTCGATGGCAGACAGTCTAGCGGAAAATGCCGCGCGCGAGGATTTGGCCGCGCTTTCAGTCGAGGCTGCCCGTTAGTGAGGCACGTTGCGAAATTTCTATCCAGTTTCCATCGGGGTCACGCACAAAAGAGATGCGGGCGACGCTGCCGAGCGTCTGGGGCGCAAGACCTTCGCGTCCGCCACGTGAGAGAATCCCCGCATGCTCTTCGTCGGTCTTGAAGACCTGGATGGTGAGATAGCGAAAGCCGGTTCCCTCCATGCTCGCGTCGGAGGGAGCCCCGGGATCGTTCTCGATGAGGATGACGCTGTCGCCGCAGAGGAAGCTGTCGCCTCCCGCTTCCGGCACATCGGGAAGCCCGAGCGCGACGGCATAGAAACGGCGGTGAGCGGCGGTGTCGCGCACGCCGAGCTTCACGCCGATGCGCGTGATGCCGAAGGCGCCCGGCGGCACCAGCGTGACGAGGTTTCCGTCCGGATCGGTGAGGCGCTTCGGTCCAAGAAGGCCTTCCCGCGCGATCAGCAATTCGCGATAGCCCGACGGCGCGCGTTCGGCGATGGGCTCGCGGCTCGCATTGATCTTGAGGACGGAGCCGAGAAGATCGTGGCGATGCTGCTGACGCCCGCCGCCGAGCGGCAACACATGATCGAAGGGGAGCCCGACTTCCTTCTGATAGAAGGCGAGCATGGCTTCGAGATTGTTGGTGAAGAGGCCGACATCGATACGCGGCTTTGCGAGATTCATGGCGGCCTCTTCTTTCCTTACGGCTTCTCGTTCGAGAAGACGATGGTGCCCGACGCGGCGAACATGCCGCCGACGCCATGCGCGATGGAGATCTTCGCGCCCGGCACCTGCGCGGGCGCAATGCCCCGCATCTGCCGCACGCTTTCCTGAAGCGCATACATGCCGTACATGCCGGAATGCATGTAGGAGAGCCCGCCGCCATTGGTGTTCAGCGGCAGCTTGCCGCCCGGCGCGGTGTTGCGCTCGCGTATGAAGGCGGCCGCTTCGCCGCGCCCGCAGAAGCCGAGGTCTTCGAGCCCATAAAGCGGCAGATGCGCGAAGGCGTCATAGATCATCAGGTGATCGACGTCCTTATGCGTGATGCCCGCCTCCGCGAAAGCCTTTTTACCCGAGACGCGGAAGGCCTTCGACGTGGTGAAGTCTTCCATCTGGCTGATCAACGGCGTCTCGCAGCTTTCGCCCGTGCCGAGGATATAGACCGGCTTTTGCGGGAAGTCCTTCGCGCGGTCGGCGCTGGTGAGGATCAGTGCGCCGCCGCCATCGGTGACGAGGCAGCACATCAGGATCCGGAAGGGCCAGGCGATCATCTTCGAATTGAGAACGTCGTCGACGCTGATCGGATCGTGGAATGTCGCGCGCGGGTTCTTCGCCGCCCATTCGCGCTGGATCACGGCGACCATGGCGAGGTCTTCCTCGGTGACGCCCACTTCCTTCATGTAGCGCAGCACGGGAATTGTGAACATGGTCGGCGGCGTCGTCACGCCATAGGGCACTTCGAACTGGCCCATCTGGCTTGCCGGATCGCGGCTGAACTTGCGCGCCCCGACACGTGAGCGGCCGGATTCGGCATGCGTGATGAGAACTGTGTTGCAGAGGCCTTCATTGATCGCCGCCGCCGCATGGCGGACATGCAGCATGAAGGAACAGCCGCCGACGCTGGTGCCGTCTACCCATGTCGGCGTGATGCCGAGATATTGCGCAATCTCGACCGGGCTGTCGCCCGCCGTCGCAATGCCGTCGATGTCCTTTGCGGTGAGGCCCGCATCGCGCATCGCGTTCAATGCGGCATCGGCATGAAGCATGAGCTGCGAGGTGCCGGGAATCTTGCCCATCTCGGTCGTTTCGGCTGCGCCGACGACCGCTACTGTTTTCTGCTTCATCGTCTTATTTCCTTGCCGGTGTTGGCGCCGGCTTGAACTTCGGCAGGCTGATCTCTTCGCTCGCCTTCTCGAAGATGACTTCGAGCGGCATGTCGAGCTGGAGAGCCTCCGGCGTCTGCGGGCATTCGATGATGTTCGTCATCATGCGCGGACCTTCTTCGAGCGTCACCACCGCGATCGAATGCGGCTGGTCGCCGAAATCAGGCCTCGGACGATGATTGATGATGTAGCTGTAAAGCGTCGCCTTGCCGGTCGCCTTGAAGCTCTCGACGTTGCGCGATGAACAGGCCGGGCAGAAGGGCCGCGGCGGGAAATAGGTATGCGTGCAGTCGGTGCAGCGCTGAAGCCGAAGCTCGCCTGCCTTG